>NZ_JBBEOG010000003.1:300000-500123 GCF_037860835.1 Aquipuribacter nitratireducens
GTTCGAGGTCGACGAGCAGGTCCGGACGGCGGTGCGCCGCACGCGCCCCGCACCCACCCCGGGCCCGGACGACCGGACCCCGCGGCCCGGCCCCCGCGAGGTGCAGGCGCGCATCCGCGCCGGTGCCGACGCCGAGGAGGTCGCGTCGCAGACCGGTCTCGACGTCGACTACGTGCGCCGCTTCGAGGGCCCGGTGCTCGCCGAGCGCGCCCACGTCAGCGAGGTCGCGCGGGCCGCGCTCGTCGACCGCGGCGACCCCGGCTCGTCTCTCGAGCGGGTCGTCCTCGACGAGCTCGGCGCCGACGGCGGGTCGGTCGACGACGTCCGCTGGGACTCCCGCAAGGTGGAGGGGACCCGCTGGCACGTCGTCGCCCGCTCGCGCAGCGCGGGGACGGTGCAGGAGGCGACGTGGGTGTTCGACACCGCCACCCGCTCCCTCGAGGCCGCCGACGCCGCCGCGGAGCGCCTCACCGGCGCGGAACGCCGACGGCGCCTCAGTGCGGTGCGGGAGACCGTCTTCGACGTCGAGCGCCCCGCGCCGGGGACCGGACGCCCGCGCGGTGGCACGGTCGAGCTGCTCGACACCCTCGCGCGTCAGCGGGGTCGCCGACCCGTCCTGGCCACCGACGCCCTGGGCGTCGGGCGGGACGCCGCCGAGGAGCGGCCCGCACCGGTGGTGGAGCAGGCGGAGCAGGCGGAGGGAACGGACGAGGAGGCCGCGCCCGGCGACGGGCCGGCGCCCGCGACCACCACCCGTCGCCCGCTGGGGCTCGTCCGTGCGGGCGGTACCGCGGAGCCGGTGGAGGGCTCCGGGGACGTTCCCGCGAGCCCGAGCATCGAGCCGGACCTGCTCAGCGAGCTCCACCTCGACGTGCCGCTGCCCGCGCCGCTCCCCCGACCCTCCTCGGCCCCGGCCGACCGGCGCCGACCTGCGGCGTCGTCGTTCGAGGCGGCCCGCACGGGAACCGAGCCGGACCCGGCGAAGCGGCCCCGGCGGCGCCGCGCGGCCGTGCCGAGCTGGGACGAGATCGTGTTCGGGGCGAAGCGCGACGGCTGAGGGGGCCCGTCAGCCGCCGGCGCGCGGCGCGGCGGGATACCCCTCCCACAGCGTCGCCGCCCGGCGCTCCGCCTCCTGCTCCCGGCGGCGGCGCTCCGCCTCGGCCTGTGCGACGAGCTGGGCGCCCGGGTCGATGGGGCAGGACCCGGCCTCCTCCGCCGCCCACGGCAGCACGTCCGGGGACAGGGTGCCCGCCCCCGCCGCGGCCGCGGTCATCCGCCGCATGAAGTGGCGGCGGCACAGGACCTCGTAGGCGATGACGGACCGGTCGCCGTCGGTGCTGACGTCGCCCACGACGACCTGCGCGCCGTCGACGACCATGCGCCCGTCGACCGTGCGCGCGTTGTGGGTGCCCCGTCGCCCGCACCAGCACAGTGCCGCGACCTGCAGCACCTCGACGCGGTCGGCGAGCTCGACGAGTCGCTTCGAACCGGGGAACAGCTGCGCCCGGAAGTCGCTCGTGATCCCGAAGGCGAAGACGTCGACGCCCAGCTCGTCGACGACCCGCGCGAGCTGGTCGACCTGCTCGGCCGTGTAGAACTGCGCCTCGTCGCACACGAGGTAGTCGACCCGTCGGCCCGCCAGACGCGCGTCGACGACGACCTGCCAGAGGTCGGTGCCGTCCGCGACCTCGCGGGCGGGGCGGTCGAGGCCGAGCCGGCTCGACACCCTGCCCTCGCCGGCGCGGTCCCGCCGCGAGAACAGCATCCCCTGCAGGCCCCGCGCGGCCCGGGTGTGGTCGACCTGCAGGGCGAGGGTCGACTTGCCGGAGTCCATCGTCCCGCAGAAGAAGACGAGCTCGGCCACGCCCGCCGACGCTACCGGGCCCGTCACGGCAGCAGCCGCAGCAGCGGGACGGCGGTCTCGACGTCGGTCACGGACCCGTGCTGGCCGACCATGCCGAGCAGGGAGGCCTCGTCGCGCTCGCTGTCGACGACGGCGAGGTCACCGTGGGCCGCCACGAGGACGTCCCCCACGCGGGCCCGGACGCGCGACCCCGGCTCGCCCCCGAGCCAGCCGGCGGCGACCGCCGAGTCGAGGACGCGGACCTCCGCGCGGCCCGCGAGGGCGTCGGCCCAGCGCCCGGCGACGCGCTCGGCGGCGCCGGGCCCGGTCCGCAGCTGCACGAGGCGGGGTTCGCCCGCCGTCGCGAGGACCTCCTCCCGCAGGTGGGGGTGCTCGGCGACGTCGAGGCGGCGCTGCGGGGGGCAGTCGACCATGCCGTGATCGGCGGTGACGAGGACGACCGCGTCGGCGGGCGCCAGCCTGCGCAGCGCGGCGAGCCCCGCGTCGATGCGCTCGAGCTCCCCGGCCCACTCGTGCGAGCCGCAGCCCCGGGCGTGCCCGGTCTTGTCGACGTCCCCCCAGTACACGTTGACCATGGCGCGGGGCGTGGCGCGCAGGGCGCGGGCGGCGGCGGCGACGCGCGCGTCGAGGCTCTCGGCGGCGACGTAGCGGGGACCCCGCAGCGCCGCGCGGGTGAGTCCGGACCCTGCGAACTGCTTCGGCCCGACCATCGTGACGGGCACCCCGGTGGCGAGGACGCGCTCGAAGACCGTGGGGTGCGGTTGCCACTCCTCGGGGTCGACGTCGGCCGGCCACGTGAGGTGGTTGACGACACCGGTCCCGCCGGGCCGGAAGGCACGGTAGCCGACGAGCCCGTGCGCGGCGGGGTGGCAGCCGGTGCCGAGCGTCGCGAGCGCCGTCGCCGTCGTCGACGGGACGGTCGTCCGCAGCTCCGTGGCGGCGCCGTCCGGCTGTGACTGCGCCGCCCGGCGCAGCGCCGGGGCGTGGCCGCCGCGCTCGGCGAGCAGCCGCGCGCCGAGACCGTCGACGAGGACGGTGCACACGCGCGGCCAGCGGCCCAGGCCCAGCGCCGGGTCGACGTCGAACCCGTCGGCCTCCAGCGCCCCCGCGACGCCGGGCAGGAGCCTGGCCAGCGAGGGGGCGGGGTCGCTCACCGGCCCGAGGTCGCGGCCGACAGGGCGCGGGCGAAGCGGAGGGCCTCCTCGACCGCGTCGTGCCCCTCGGCGTCGGCGCTGACCCGGAGCGAGAGGTCGTCGCCGGTGACGCTGCCGGTGTAGCCGTGGTCCGCCTCGCACTCCGGGTCCGCGCACGCGGCGGGCTCGAGGTCGACCCGGCTCGCGATGCCCCAGGCGACGCCGAGGGTCACCTCGCGCGGGAGCCCCCCGGGCCGGTACCGCTCGGGGCGGTCGACGACGTGCGTGACGACGACGGCCGTCACGCGGTCCAGCGGGACGGCCTCCGTGCTCGCCATCGCGTACGTGCGGCCCGTGGCGGCCGCGGGGACCTGCTCCGGGTGCCCCGGCGGGGTGGTCCGGCCGTCGCCCTCGGTGTGGTCGTCGGCGTGGGCGACGATGAGGCGGGTGGGGGTGAGCACGAGCACCGTGACGTGGCGGCGCACCTCGTCGCCCTCGTCGAAGGTCGTCTCCGGGTGGACGAAGTGCTCGAGGGCCTCCTCGCCCGCGAGCGCGACCCGCACGACGTCGGCGACGACCGCCGGGTAGTAGCCGGCGCGCTCGACCGCCCGCACCAGCGCCGCGGGCAGCTCCGGGCCGGTGCCGTCGTGGCGGCGGGGTCCTCTCGGTCGGGTCTCGCGCACCCGGGCATCCTGCCACCTACCGGCGTCAGGGCAGCGGCAGCAGCGTGCGGCGCGGTCCGTCGACCCGGGCGGTGGGCGGCGGCGCGACGCGGGCGGTCGCGTCGAGGACGGCCGCGCCGTCCCCGTGGACGTGGACCGGCTGCAGCCGCAGCGACGCCACCTGCGGCAGGTCCTCGGCCAGGCGCGACACCCGCGCGACGACGTCCTCCAGCGCGGCGACGTCGACCAGCGGGCGACCGCCGTGCCCGAGCAGGCGAGGCGCGGCGCGCACGCCGCGCACGAGGTCGTGGACGTCCGTGGTCGTGAGCGGGGGGATGCGGTGCGCGACGTCACCGAGCAGGTCGATGGCGTCGCCGGCCAGCCCGAACGACACGATCGGCCCGAACAGCGGGTCCTCCGCGGTGGTGACGACGGTCGAGACCCCGCGCGGGGCCATGTGCTGCACGAGGAGGACCGGGGGCCCCTCCGCGTCCCCCAGCTCGACGCACATCTCGGCGACGTCCGCGCGCAGCTCGGCCTCGTCGGCGATCGACAGCCGGATCCCGCCGGTGTCGAGCCGGTGCCGCAGGGCCGCCGCCTTGAGGACCACGGGGTAGCCCACCTCGGCGGCCGCGGCCGCGGCGCCGTCGGCGTCGACCACCTCCCGGGTCGGCCACATCCCGACCCCGTAGCAGGACAGGAGGGCCACGACCTCCGCGCGGGTGAGGTCGCGTCCCGCCGGGGCGTCCCGCAGGACGTCGGTGACGAGGGTGCGGGCCGCGCGGACGTCGACGTCGGGCGGGTCGACGAGCGGACCGGTCTCGCGGCGGCGCCACTGCGCGTAGCGGACGACGGCGGCGAGGGCGCGGACGGCGTCCTCGGGCAGCGGGTACGCCGGCACCGGCGCGAGGCCGGTGTCGGGCGAGCCGACGAGGCGGGGGCCGATGAAGCACGCGACGGTCGTGCGGCCCGAGCCGTGGGCCCGTCGCTGCAGCACCTCCTGCACCTCGTCGGAGTCGGCCTGCAGGGGCGGGATGAAGGTCGCGACCACGGCGTCGACGTCGTCGCGGCCGTACACCTCCTCCAGCGCGACCGCGAACTCCTCGGCGTCCGCCTCGGCGCGCACCGCCCGCGGCTCGCCCGCGACGGTGAGGCCCCACGAGCCGCACGCGCCCGCTGCGAGGGCGTTGAGGGCCGGGGAGTTGCCCACGACGGCGACCCGCTCCCCCGCCGGCAGCGGCTGGTGGAGGACGACCTGCGCGACGTCGAAGAGCTGGTGGAGGTTCTCGGTGCGGATGACACCCGCCTGCCGCAGCATCGCGTCGAACGCCTGCGGCGGCGCCCCGCTGCGGCGGACGTCGTGCCCGGGCGGGACGCCGTACTCGCTCACCCAGCTCTTGACGACGACGGTCGGCTTGCTCCGCGCGAGCTGTCGGGCGATGCGGGAGAACTTCCGCGGGTTGCCGACGCTCTCGAGGTACAGCCCGACGACGGCGGTGCGGGGGTCGTCGAGCCAGTACTGCATGGCGTCGTTGCCGGACACGTCGGCGCGGTTGCCGGCCGACAGGAACGAGGACACCCCGAGCCCGCGCCGTTCTGCGCTCGACAGCACGGCGACCCCGAGCGCCCCGGACTGCGAGAACAGCGCGAGGCCGCCGGCGACCGGCAGCCGTGGGGCGACCGAGGCGTTGAGCCGGACGCCCGGGTCGGTGTTGATGATCCCGAAGCTGCTCGGACCGATGATGCGGATGCCGTTGGCCCGGGCGAGGCGGACGAGCTCGTGCTGCCGCTCCACCCCCTCCTCCCCCACCTCGGCGAAGCCGCCCGAGACGACGACGGCGCCCTTGACGCCGAGGTCGACGCACTGCGACAGCACGTCGGCCACGCCGTCCGCCGGGACCGTGACGACCGCCAGGTCGACCGGGCCCGGCACCTCCTCCACCGAGTGGTACGCGCGGGCGCCTCCGAGCTCGAGCGCCTCCCGGTTCACCACGTGGACCGGGCCCGTGAAGCCGCCGTCGACGAGCGCGGCGAGGATGCGGGCCCCCACGGTGCCCGGGTCCCGGCTCGCGCCGACGACGACGACGGAGCGCGCGTTGAGCAGCGCCCGCATGCTGAGGGACTCCGCGCGGTGCTCGCGCGCCGCCATGACCTCGAGCGACCGGGCGGTCGCGTCGATGTCGAAGCCGACCTCGATGACACCGTCGTCGAGGTGGTGCGAGACCTCGTACCCGGCCTCCCGGAACACCCCGAGCATCTTCTGGTTCGCCGGTAGGACGTCGGCGACGAAGCGGCGGACCCCGTTCTCCCGTGCCGCGGCCGCGAGGTGCTCGAGCAGCACGGAGCCGATCCCCCGGCCCTGGTGGGCGTCGGAGATGTTGAAGGCGACCTCGGCGGTCTCGACGGGCCCGTCGGCGGAGTCGGGGTGGTCCCCCAGACCCTCGTACCGGCCGATGCCGATGATCTCGTCGCGGACCGTCGCGACCAGCGCGACACGACGCACGTGGTCGACGGTGACGAACCGGGCGAGGTCGGCCGCGCTGATGCGCGGCATCGGGGCGAAGAACCGGAAGTAGATCGACCGCGGGCTCTGCTGGGCGTGGAAGCGCTCGATGCGGGGGGCGTCGTCGGGGCGGATCGGGCGCACGTGCGCCACGCCGCCGTCGCGCAGCACGACGTCGGCCTCCCAGTGCCCCGGGTACGGGGGCGCGGCCGCCGGGTCGCTCACCTGGTCGACGCTACCGGTCTGCCACGATCGGGGGGTGAGCCCAGCACGACGCCGGCGAGGCGAGCCCGAGCTGCCCGAGCCGGGCCCGGACGAGATCGGGACCGTCGTCGACATCGACGTGCAGGACGAGATGCAGGGCGCGTTCCTCGAGTACGCGTACTCCGTCATCTACTCCCGTGCCCTGCCGGACGCCCGGGACGGCCTGAAGCCGGTGCAGCGGCGCATCGTCTACCAGATGGCCGACATGGGACTGCGGCCCGAGCGGCCCCACGTCAAGAGCGCCCGTGTCGTCGGCGAGGTCATGGGCAAGCTCCACCCCCACGGCGACGGCGCGATCTACGACGCCCTGGTCCGGCTCGCGCAGCCGTTCACCATGCGGCTGCCCCTCGTCGACGGGCACGGCAACTTCGGTTCCCTCGACGCCGGACCCGCCGCCGCGCGCTACACCGAGGCCCGGCCCGCGCCCGCGGCTCCCCTGCTGACGGCGAGCCTCGACGAGGACGTCGTCGACACCGTCGACAACTACGACGGCTCCCTGCAGCAGCCGGAGGTGCTGCCGGCGGCCTTCCCCAACCTCCTCGTCAACGGCGCGAGCGGCATCGCCGTCGGCATGGCGACGAGCATGCCGCCGCACAACCTCGGGGAGGTCGTCGCCGCCGCACGGCACCTCGTCCGGCACCCGCAGGCGACGCTCGCCGAGCTCGCCCGCTACGTGCCGGGACCGGACTTCCCCACCGGCGGGATCGTCGTGGGGCTCGACGGCGTCCGCGAGGCCTACGAGAGCGGGCGGGGCACGTTCCGGCTGCGCGGCCGGGTCGACGTCGAGGCCGTGACCGCCCGGCGCAAGGGGCTCGTCGTCACCGAGCTGCCGTACGGCGTCGGGCCCGAGCGGCTCGTGGAGAAGATCAGCGAGGCGGTGAAGAACCGCAAGGTCGACGGCATCGCGGGCCTGCAGGACCTCTCCGACGGCCGCCGTGGCCTGCGGGTCGTCGTCGAGCTGAAGTCCGGCTTCGACCCCGACGCGGTCCTCGCGCAGCTGTACCGGCTCACGCCGCTGGAGGAGACGGTCGCGGTCAACAACGTCGCGCTCGTCGACGGCCGGCCCCGCACCCTGGGGCTGCGGGAGCTCCTCGAGGTGTACGTCGACTTCCGTCTCGACGTCGTCCGCCGCCGCACGCGGCACCGGCTCGACGTCGCCGAGCGCGACCTCCACCTCGTCGAGGGCCTGCTCGTCGCCGTCCTCGACATCGACGAGGTCATCCAGGTCATCCGCACGAGCGACGACTCCGGCGCCGCGCGCGAGCGGCTCATGCAGGTCTTCGACCTGTCCCAGGCGCAGGCCGAGCACATCCTCGAGATGCGGCTGCGCCGCCTCACACGCTTCTCCACCCTCGAGCTCGAGCAGCGGCGGGACGAGCTCCGGGAGCGCATCGACGGCCTGCGCGCCCTCCTGGGCTCGGAGGAGCGGCTCCGCGAGACCGTCGCCGACGAGCTCGACGCCGTCGCCGCCGAGCACGGCACGCCCCGACGGACCGTCCTGCTCGAGGGCGAGGTGCCGCAGCCGCGCGGTCGGGCCGCCGCGGTCGACCTCGAGGTGCCGGACACGCCGTGCCGGGTGCTGCTGGGCGCGACGGGCCTGCTCGCGCGCACCGCCGACGACTCCCCGCTCGTGCGGCCCGAGGGGCCCCGGGAGCGCAGCCGCCACGACGTCGTGCGCGCCGGGGTGCTGACGACCAGCCGCGCCGAGGTCGGGGTCGTCACGAGCCTCGGGCGCTGCGTGCGGGTCCCGGTCGTCGACCTGCCCGCCCTGCCGCCGACGGCCTCCCCCGTGAGCCTGTCCGGGGGCGTGTCGGTGAGCGAGGCGGCGGGCCTCGCGGCCGGCGAGGCCGTGGTGGGTCTCGTCGCGCTCGCCGAGGCCACCCCGCTCGGCCTCGTCACCGTGCGGGGCGTCGTCAAGCGCGTCGTCCCGGACGTGCCGCCCGGCCGCGAGGACTGGGAGGTCGTCCGGCTCGCCGACGGCGACGCGGTCGTCGCAGCCTTCCCGTGCGCGGACGACGACGAGGTCGTCGTGGTCGCCGACGACGCCAGCCTGCTGCGCTTCGCCGCCGCCGCGGTGCGACCGCAGGGACGCGCCGCGGGCGGCATGGCGGGCATGCGCCTCGCCGCGGGCGCCCGCGTGCTCGCCGCCACGGCGGTGCCCGCGGCGGCGGAGGACCACGTCGTCGCCACCGCCGCGGGGGCCTCGGGCGCGCTGCCCGGCAGCCCCGCGTCGTCGGTGAAGGTGAGCCCGTTCGCCGCCTACCCCGCGAAGGGCCGGGGCACGGGTGGGGTGCGAGCGCACCGCTTCCTCAAGGGCGAGGACGCGCTCGTCGCGGCCTGGGTGGGGCCGGGTCCTGCGCTCGCGGCCGGGACCACGGGCGCGCCCGTCCCCCTGCCGGAGGCGGACCCGCGCCGGGACGGCTCCGGCTCGCGTCCCGCCGGCAGCGTCGTGCTGCTCGGCGGCGTGCCCCTGTGACGGCGGGCGGGACCCAGGGCGAGGTCCCCGCCCGGTGCAGCGTGCTCGCCGCCGCGGTCGGCGAGCCGGTGGAGGGGACGGCCCCGCACGCGGTGGCGTGGGTGGGGATCGTCCTGCCGGGGGCGTGGCCCCGGCGGGCCATCGACCGGGTGCCCGAGGAGCTCGCGAGGGCGCTCGAGCGGGTCCCGCGGGTCCGACCGGTGCTGCTGCGACCGGTGCCTGGCCACCCCGTCCCGGACGTCGGGCTCGTGCTCGCAGGCACCGTGCCGGGTCGCGCGTGGCTGCGGACGGTCGGTCCCGACGAGCAGGAGGCGGCGCTCGCCCGCCTCGTCGCCCCGGACGGTGGCGCGGTCGCACTGCTCGCCCAGGGTCGCGACCCGGGCGTCGGGCGCCGCGAGACACGACCAGCGGTCCTCGTGTGCACCAACGGCGCGCGCGACCGGTGCTGTGCCCTCGCCGGACGACCCGCGGCCGCGCTGCTCGCGCACCGGCTCCCCCGGGAGCGCGTCCTCGTGTGGGAGTCCAGCCACCTCGGGGGGCACCGGTTCGCGCCCACCGCCGCGGTTCTGCCCCACGGGGTGCTGCTCGGCGGTCTCGGCCCCGACCCGGCCGTCCTCGCCCACGCCGTCGACGACCAGCTCGCCGGGCGCCACGTCGTGGAGGGCTACCGGGGCCGGTCCACGTACCCGCCCGTCGAGCAGGTCGCCGAGGCCGCCGTGCGCCGGCACCTCGCCGTCGTCGCGACGAACGCCGGACCGGACGACGTCCACGTCGACGGGAGCGGCCCCCACCCCGAGGACCCCGCGGCGACGCTCGTCCTCCTGCGGCACACCGGTGGCCGCACGTTCCGGGTGCGGGTGAAGCAGGAGGTCACCGACGAGCTCCGCCCCAGCTCGTGCGAGGCGGAGCCCAGCCCGGTAGCCGTCTGGCACGCCGACGTGGACGCCGACCCGCAGCCCGGGGTGTGGTTCGGCGGCTGAGCCGGGGCTGTCGCGGGCGCCCGGCCGTCAGGTGACGTCGAGCCCCCAGCTGGTCTCCCGGCCCCGCTCCTCGAAGCCGAGCCCGGTGTAGAGCCCGAGGGCCCTCGGGTTCTCGACGTCGACGCCGAGCCCCGCGTACTCCAGGCCCTCGCCGGCGTAGGTCCGCATGGCTGCGACGAGGAGGTGGCGGCCGAGGCCGGTGCCGCGGTGGGAGTCGACGACGCCGAGCAGGTCGACCCAGCCCTCCGTCCAGCCCTGCGCCGCCCAGTCGTCGGGGTACGTGCCGCTCACGACGTACGCGACGACGCGCTCGCCGTCGAGGACGGCGCGCGAGAGGTCGGGGCGCCTGCCCGGCCCGACGAGGACGCGGCGGCGCCAGTCGTCCGGCTCGAACGGCTCGCTGCCCCAGTGCCCGGCGAACGCCTCGTTGTGGGCGCGGCGGACCCCGTCGACGAGCACGTCGTCGGCGGGGTCCAGCTCGACCGCCCGCAGGCCGTCGGGCAGGGGGACGTCGGGCAGCGGGTCGCGGAGGTCGCGGCGCATCGACACCGCGAAGCGACGCGCGTCGAAGCCCGCGGCCCGCAGCAGGCGCGAGCGGTCGGTGAGGTGGTCCTCGGCGTACGTGCGGAGGAAGACGGGGCGGTCCCCGCCGACGTCGGGCGCGACGAGCTCCCGGCCCCGCGCCACCTGCCACGCCAGCAGGGCCCGGCCGACCCCACGGCCCGGCACGCCGGGTCGACGCCGCCGTACAGGAGGACCTGGCGGGTGCGGACCTGCCCGGGCCGGTCGTACACCTCCGCCCAGCCCCGCACGGTCCCGCCGGCGTCCTCCGCGACGAGGGACGCCGTCGTCGGGTCCCACCACGGCGTGTCGTAGAGGTCGGCGACGTCCTCGCGGGTCTCCCTCTCCTGGGGGGCGTCGGCGGCGTAGCCGGCGACGACGCACGCGAAGACGCCGTCGACGTCGTCGGGGCGGCCCCGTCGGAACGTCAGGCCGGCGACGGGTCCGGGGATCGTGGGCACGAGCGCGGAGCATGGCAGTCCGTCGCCCGCCCCGCCAGGGAGTTGTTCAGGCGTCGATGCGGTCCCGGTCGAGACGGTCGGCCTCGGTGACGATGAAGTCCTTGCGGGGTGCCACGTCGGAGCCCATGAGGAGCTCGAAGACCCGCTCCGCGGCCTCGGCGTCCTGCACCCGCACCCGGCGCAGGGTCCGGTGACGGACGTCCATCGTCGTCTCCGCGAGCTGCTGGGCGTCCATCTCGCCGAGACCCTTGTACCGCTGCACGGGCTGCTTGACCGGGCGGCCCTTCCGCTCCGCCTCGCGCACCACCCGGGCGAGCTCGGCGTCGGAGTACGTGTAGCGGACCTCCTTGCCCTGCCCGCTGCCGACCTCGACCCGGTGCAGCGGCGGGACGGCGGCGTACACCCGGCCGGCGTCGACGAGGGGGCGCATGTAGCGGAAGAAGAGCGTGAGGAGCAGGGTGCGGATGTGCGCGCCGTCGACGTCGGCGTCCGTCATGACGACGACCCGGCCGTAGCGGACGGCGTCGAGGTCGAACGTCCGCCCGGAGCCCCCGCCGATCACCTGGATGATCGACGCGCACTCCGCGTTGCGGAGCATGTCCGCGACCGACGCCTTCTGGACGTTGAGGATCTTGCCCCGGATGGGCAGGAGCGCCTGGAACTCGGAGTTGCGGGCGCTCATCGCCGTGCCGAGGGCGCTGTCGCCCTCGACGATGAAGAGCTCGCTGCGCTCGACGTCGCTGCTGCGGCAGTCCTTGAGCTTCGTCGGCAGGCTCGAGGACTCCAACGCGTTCTTGCGCCGCTGGTTGTCGCGCTGGACGCGGGCGGCGACCCGGGCGCGCATCTCCCCGACGACCTTGTCGAGCAGCGCCGCCGCGGGCGCCTTGTGCTCCCGCCGCGTCGACGTCAGCAGGTCGGTGAGCTCGCGCTCGACGACCTTCGCGACGATCTGGCGGACCGCGGGCGTGCCGAGGACCTCCTTCGTCTGGCCCTCGAACTGCGGCTCCGGCAGGCGGACGGCGACGACGGCCGTGAGGCCGGCGAGGACGTCGTCCTTCTCCACCCGCTCGGAGCCGTCCTTGCCCCCGACCTTGAGACGGCGGGCGTTCGCCTGCACCTGCGCGCGGACCGTCTTCAGCAGGGCCTGCTCGAACCCGGTGAGGTGCGTGCCGCCGTGTGGGGTGGCGACGACGTTGACGAACGCCCGGACCGTCGTGTCGTAGCCGCTGCCCCACTGCACGGCGACGTCGACCTCGCACACCCGGTCGACCTCCCGGGACTCCAGGTGGCCCGTGGCGTCGAGCACCGGGACGGTCTCGGTGAACTCCCCGGCGCCCTGCAGCCGCCAGGTACCGGCGACGGCCTCCCCGCGGGCGAGGTAGTCGACGTACTCGCCGATCCCCCCGTCGAAGCGGAACTCCTCGTGCCACGGCTCGTCGCCGCCCTCGACGCCCCGCTCGTCGGTGACGGCGAGGGTGAGGCCGGGGACGAGGTGGGCGGTCTGCCGGAGCCGGCCGACGAGACCGTCGCGCTCGAACCCGGCGCCGCGGACGAAGACCTGCGGGTCCGGCCAGAACCGCACCCGGGTGCCGGTGCGCGCCTTCGCGACCTTCCCCACGACGGACAGCCGCGACCGGTCGGTGAACGCGGCGAACGTGCTGTCCGGGGTGCGGCCGCCGGTGTCGTCGAACTCCCCCGGCTCGCCGCGCCGGAAGCTCATCGCGTGGGTGCGGCCGCCGCGGTCGACCTCGACGTCGAGACGCGAGGACAGCGCGTTGACGACGCTCGCACCGACCCCGTGCAGGCCGCCGGAGGCGGCGTAGGAGGCACCGCCGAACTTCCCGCCGGCGTGGAGCTTCGTGTAGACGACCTCGACGCCGCTGAGCCCGGTGCGCGGCTCCGTGTCGACCGGCACCCCCCGCCCGTCGTCGCGGACCTCGGCGGAGCCGTCCGGGTGCAGGACGACGTCGACGCGGGTCGCGTGACCGGCGAGCGCTTCGTCGACGGAGTTGTCGATGAGCTCCCACAGGCAGTGCATGAGGCCGCGGGTGTCGGTCGACCCGATGTACATGCCGGGGCGCTTGCGGACCGCCTCCAGGCCCTCGAGGACCGACAGGTGGCGGGCGGTGTACGACGGCTCCTCGGCCCCGGAGCGGCTGCGGGTCGTCGTCTGGCTCACCGGCTCACGGTACCCAGGAGGGGCCGAACGGCTGTCGTCCCACTCCGTTTCGCCAGCAGCGGAACAGATGTGCCGTGGGAACGCCGATACAGCGGGCATGGTTGTGACGTACGACAGCCACGAGGAGAACCGACCGACGCTCCACCCCTCCCCGGTGCAGCCCGCTGCATCCGGCTCCCCCCGAAGGGCGGTACCAGCACCATGACGACACTGACGGCCCCGGCACTGAACGCCGCCGACCGCTGCGACCGCTGCGGCGCGCAGGCGTACGTCAAGGCGACCCTCCCTGGCGGCGGCGAGCTGCTCTTCTGCGGCCACCACGGCCGCCAGTTCGCCCCCACCCTCGAGGCGCAGGGCGCCGAGGTCCACGACGAGACGACCCGGCTGACCGAGGACTCGGACAGCTGAGGGCGCGGCGGCCGACCGCCGCGCGACACCGCACGAGGGGCATCCCGGCTGAGCCGGGGTGCCCCTCGTCGTGCGTAGGGTGACGTGCCGTGGCCGACGTCGCCGACCTCCTCGACCCCCGCGAGTGGGCGGTCGCCCTCGCGTTCCTCGCGATGCTCGTCGGGCTCGTGGGGATCGTCGTGCCCGTGCTCCCCGGGCTCGCGCTCGTCAACGCCGCGTTCCTCGGCTTCACGCTGTACGACCGCGACCCCTGGGGCTGGGCCGCCCTCGGTGTCTCGCTCGTGCTGTGGGCGGCCGCCGCCGTGCTCCAGTACTACGTCCCCGGCAAGCGCCTGCTGGCCGCCGGGATCCCGTCGTGGGTCCTGCTCGTGGCGGGCCTCGCCGGCGTGGTGGGGTTCTTCGTGGTGCCGGTCGTCGGGCTGCCGCTGTTCTTCGTCGGCGCCGTGTACCTCGTGCAGTCCTACCGGGCCCGCCACCTCGGGCGCTCGCTCGGCTCGACGTGGCAGGCCGTCGTCGCGGTCGTGACGTCGCAGGCCATCGAGCTCGCCGCCGGCGTGACGAGCGTCGTGCTCTTCGTGCTCGTCGTCGTGCTGACCTGAAGCGACTTCCCGGCGGCGGGCGGAGCCGTTCAGCCCGTGAAGTCCGCGCGGGACCGGACGGGCGTCGCGACGGGTGCGTCGTCGGTGTCGTCGCTGTCGGCCGGGACGCCCTCCGCGCGGCACGCCTCGATCATGACGCCGATGACGTTGTCACCCCCCTGGGTCCACCGGGCGATGACGGCGAAGGGGACGCCGAGGACGTCGGCCAGTCCCTCGGTGTACGCGTCGCTGAGAGCGCCGATCTGCGCGAGGGT
Source organism: Aquipuribacter nitratireducens (assembly GCF_037860835.1). Lineage (NCBI taxonomy): Bacteria > Bacillati > Actinomycetota > Actinomycetes > Micrococcales > Intrasporangiaceae > Aquipuribacter > Aquipuribacter nitratireducens. Next base: position 314,345 of record NZ_JBBEOG010000003.1, read on the forward strand.
CTCGTCGAGGCGCTGCTCCGTCTCGAGGGCGGAGGCGATGGTCTCCGTGCGCTGCGCCACCTCGGTCTCGAGCTCCGTCACGGCCGCCTCGGCCGCCGCTACGGCCTGCTCCGCCGCCGCGACGGCGTCGGGGTCCCCGCCCTCCTCGGCGGTCACCAGGTCCTGCCGGGCCTGCGCGAGCACGTCCTGCTGCTCCGCCAGACCCGCCTCGGCGTCGGCGAGCAGCTCCTCCTCCGCCGCGAGGTCGAAGCCTGCGATGGCGCCGTCGAGCTCGTTGACCTCGTCGCTGAGGGGCTCCACCGCCGTCCTGAACTCGTCCTGGACCCGGACCAGAGCGGCGAACTCGGCGCTGTCGATGTCCCCGACCTCCGCCTCGACGTCCTCGAGCGCACGGTCGCACAGGTCGTCGTCGGGGACCGACGCGACGACGGGTCCGGCGGCGAGCACGAGCCCCGCGGAGGCGAGCGCGGCTGCCGCGGTGACGGCGGCGGCGCGGAGGGCGATCGGGCGAACGGTCATGGCAGCGAAGTCCTCGTCCTCGACCGGTCTCGCGCATCCGCCAGTGGTGCGCGCCCCCCGGGGCCACCGTCCCCGGGTGGCCGAGCACGTTCTACCACCCGGCGGTCGTCGCTGTCCCCGGGAACCGCCACCTCTCCCCCGGTCAGCAGCCGTCCCCCAGCTCGACGGAGCCGAGCACGGGCCGCGGCCCGACGAGCACGGCGTCGACGTCGGGCACCGGCACCCGTTCGAGGGCGGGTCGCAGCACCACGCGGACGCTGTCGCCCGCGCCGTCGGGGACCTGCCAGTCGGCCGACAGCCCCTGCTCCCAGAACTGCAGCAGGTAGGAGGTGGAGGGCCCGACGGCGTCGCGGACGTCCTCCGCGGGGTCGCCGATGCGGGCGCCGCGCACGACCTCGCCCTCGTCGACGGTGACGGCGACGACGACGCCGTCCCGCAGGACGACGAGGACGAGCCCGGGCTCGTCGTCGGCGAGGACGAGCTCGCAGCCCTGCCCCGTCACGGCGTCCCGCTGCAGGCGGACCGTGTCCGGGACCTCCGCGAGCGGCCGCCCGAGGCGGACCTCGCCCCACCCGCTCGGGTCGAGGACGGGTAGGGCGGCCGCGTCGGCCGCCCGGGCGTCGCGCTGGAGCCGGGCGCAGTCCGCCGCCGCGCTCGTGCGGACCTCGACGTGGCCGACCGAGCCGTCGCCCCTCGTGTCGACGAAGGCGACCCGCACGTCGCTCGTCGGGCGCACCCACGCGACGTCGACGCGGAACGGTGCCGCCTGCCACGGCACGGCGACGCGCAGGTCGCCGAACAGGACCCCGGGCACCCCGTCGAGGTCCGCGAACGGGTCGCCGGGTCCCGGGCCGAGGAAGGACGCGGCGTCCCCGACCCGGTCGTCGACCGTGACCGCCGCCACCCGGTCGTCGACGAGCCACGCGCGCACGCCCTGCCCCGGGCCACGGTCGGCGAGCCCCGGCACGACGGGTGTGCACGGGCCGTAGGAGCGGCCGCCGACGACGAAGCCGGCGCTCACGACCTCCTGGCGGCTCATGCCGAGCCGCAGGCCGTCGACACCGTCGGCGCGGAGGACGACCCGTCCGTCCGGGACGACGGCGGGCGCCGCCGGGGCAGAGGGCCCGGGCTCACCGGACTGAGCGCGCGTGGCGGTCGCGGAGGCGCGGACCTCCGCGACGACGGCGTCATCGACCGCGGTGCCCCCACGAGCGAGCAGCACCGTCGCGAGGACGACGCCGGCGGCGACGAGCAGCACCACCCACCGCCGGGCCGGCCGTCGCGTCGCCGTCACGACCTCAGGGTCGCACCGGCGCGCGCGGGCGTCAGGTCGGGCGCCTCAGCAGTCGACCGAGTACGGGTCGTCATCCACGAGGGTCCCGGCCTGCAGCCGGAGCGGGCCGCCGGCGAGGGATGAGCCCAGCCCGTTCACCGGACGCCACCCGGGCTGCAGCGACGCCTCGAGGACCACGCCGTCGGCGACGTGCAGGTACACCGGCTGTCCCCAGCTCGTGCCCCCCTCGCCGAGTGACTGCCCCGGCACGCCCGGGTCCGCGGAGACGAGGTCCGCGACCGGCGACTCGAGCAGCTCCCGCAGCGTGAGCCCGGACAACCGCGTGCCCGCGACCTCCACGGGGTCCGGCAGGAACACCCGGACCACCGTGCCGTCGCGGACGAGCGCTCTGACGCCGGGGTGAGCCGCGGACTCCCGCTGCTCGCAGGAGTCGAACGCCTCCCCGGCGTCGTCGAGCACACCGGCCGCGACGAGGGCCGTCGCGTCGGCACCCGGCCGGATGCCGTCGACCCCGACGTCGGTCACGGTCACGGGCGCGTCGCCGGCGGGCCGGGTCGACTCCCACACCGCCGACTCCTCCGCGCAGCTGCGCCCGGTCGCGGTCTGGAGGACGAGCCGGCTCACACGGCCGCGCGCGGGCACGTCGTCGGGGCTGTCGCTGTCCTCGAACGGTGTCGCGTCGCCCACCACGAGCTCGGTGCCACCACCTCGCAGCGGCACCCGGACGACGGTGACCGCAGGCTGCTCGGGCCAGGGGCGGACGCGCTCGGTCCGTGCTCCCGGAAGGGCGGCGGCGTCGCTCATCGGCGAGCCGATGGTCACGCCGAGCCACGTGGCCAGCACCGGGTCGGGCGCTTCGGGCCGGTCCCACGCCTGGACGGTGAGCCCCTCGACGCGACCGCCCACGGTCCAGGCGGTGACCGAGTGCCGCGACCCGAGCCGCAGCACGGCGGACTCGGGACCGGTCGTGGTGCCGGTCGTCGTGGCGTCGATGCCGCTGAGGTAGGCGAAGTCGCAGTGTCGGAGCGCCGGGGGCCGAGGGTCCGGCCCGTCCCCCGGCGGCACCTCGACCCCGGTTCCGGGGGCGGCACCGAGGCGCAGCAGCGGCACGCCGTTGGCGGTGAGCTCGACGGCGTCGACATCCGGTGGGGCCGGGCTCGCCGACGGTGTCGGCCCGGTCGTGGGGGGCGCGGCGAGTGTCGTGTCGCCGACGGGTGACTCTCCCCGGACCACGACGACACCGACGAGCAGCACGATCGCCAGCGCCGACACCGCCAGCACGCTCCTTCGGCCCGCTGCGGCCGGTCGACCATCCTCCACGACGCCACCCCCGAGGGGCATGGTGCCACGCACCTCTCGTCGGTCAGCAGGTGGTGTCCGCGCCGGCCAGGACGAGCGTGACGCCGTCGATGCGTGGGTCGGAGCCGAAGACCGGCTGGTCGACGTCCCCCACGAGCGCGATGTCCTCGACGAGTTCGAGGCGGACGCGGACGTCCGGGACGTCGGCGTCTCCGTCGCCGGCGAGGCGCACGGTGAGCGGCCCACCGGCGGAGCGGGCCACCGGACGCACCGCGCCCGGCCCGAGCTCCCGGCGCGCCGCCCCCGCCACGTCCGAGGCCGCGCTGCCGGTGCCGATCCCGAGAGCCGGCCACGCGAACCCGTCGCGAGGCCCCGGACCGCCGTCACCCTCGTGCGCCGCGGCGTCCCGGAGCACGGCCGAGGCGATCGCCGTCAGCCGGCCGTCGACGGTGGTGGCGGTGACGGCGTCGCCCTCGGCCCGCCACCGCACGCAGGGGCCCTCGGACTCGAGCCGCTGCGCGCGGAACCCGGCAGCTGCCAGGTCGGCCACCTCGCCGAGGCGGAAGCGGGTGCCGTCGACCCGCACGTGACCGCCGGCCCCGTCGACGACGAGACCGGGCTCGCCCTCGAACGACCGGTCGTACCACTCGAGGAGCGGGTCGAAGTCGCAGACCCGGGCGGCGCGGGTCCGGAGCTCGATGCTCGTCACGCGCGCCGCGGCGGGGTCCGGGTCCAGAGACACCTCGTCGCCGAGCGGGCCGGCCTCGAACTGGGTCGACCAGCTCTGCAGGCCCGCGCTGACGGCGGCGACCACGGCCTCGCGATCGCCCGGGAGCGGCACCACGACGACGGTGGCGAGGGGCCCGGAGCGGCCGAAGGGGCGCTCGACGTGCGTCCGGGCGCCCGGGAGCTCGGCGGCCGCGGCAACCGGGGAGCCGATGGTGACGCCGAGCCACGTGTCGACGTCGTCGGCGTTCTCGTCGGGCACCAGGTCCGTCGTCAGCCGGACCGACGTGACGAGCCCGTCCTGCACCCAGCCGGTCGCGCGGTAGCCGCCGCGGGCGAGGACCGGGTGGGTGCGGGAGCGCATGACGAACGGGCTCGCCTCCTCGCACGGCAGGAGCGTCCCATCGGGCAGCGTGAGCGGACCCACGAGGCTGTCGGGGACGGCCTGACCGAGCCGCAGGCCCGGCACGCCGTTGGCGTCGACCCTGAGGACGTCCGGGTCGCCGCGACGGCCGAGCTCGCTCGGCACCGGGCTGCTCGAGGGCTCGGCACGGAGGGCGGCGAGGTCCCCGGGGGCCACCGCGCTCCCTCCGCGGACCACCAGCACCCCGACGAGCACGGCGGACACCACGAGGACGGCGAGCAGGCCGCGTCGCGGGCTCACGCCGCGGACCCGCACTCGCGACCGACGAGGACGGAGCTCACGAGCAGCTCCGGTCCGGGGGCGGGCGAGTCCACCCCGGGGACGACGGCGGTGGGGCGGTCGACGCCCACGACGACGCCCCTGCCGGGACCGAGCCGCACGGACACGCCGCCGTTGTCGCGCATGGCGCGCAGCTCCGCGGCGCCCACGGCGTCGGGCAGGGTGGCTCGCAGCCGCTCGGGCCGGTCGCCGACGGAGATGACGCCCGCGAGGCCACCGGCGCGCAGCCCCACGGCCCGGACGACGCCGTCGGCGACGAGCACGACGGAGGCCCCGGTGGCGTAGCGGCCGTCGGGGCGGGGGCGCAGGAGGGTGCAGGAGCCGCGGACCTCCGGCTCCCCCAGGTCGCGGGCGACGGCGGCGGGCACGGGCTCGTCGACGCGGAGGTCCTTCCAGCCGCCCGGGTCGGCGAGCGGCACGTCGTCCGCCGTCCCGATCGTCCGGCCCGTCGCGGGGTCGAGCGCGCACCGTCCGGCCGAGGGACGGCGGAGCTCGGCCCACGCCGGTCCGTGCCCGGCGCCGAGGTCGCTCGTGACGAGCGTCAGCCGTCCGTCCCGCACCTCGTCCCGGGTGACGAGCAGCCGCAGGTCGTGGCGGTGGACCGGTACGACGTCGCGGCTCGCGTGGGCGGTCGCGGTGTCGAGCGCCGCGAGCGCCTCGGCGGGCAGGACGCCCGCGAGCGGGACCGCCTCCCCGCTGCCGCCGCGGCGGTGCAGGGAGACGGCGGCGACGCGGTCCGCCACGACCCAGCCCACGGGGGCGCCCAGTCCGCCGTCCGCGTCCCGGAGCAGCGCGCGGCAGCCGCGGGCGTCGACCGGACCGACGGCGAGCCCGTCCGGGAGTCCCGCGACAGGGGTGCCGAGGGGCGCGGGCCACACCGGGAGCGCCGCCACCGGGGCGAGGTCGACGCGCCCGGCGTCCGTCGCGGCCGAGTCCGTGCGTTCGCGTGCCGTCCCGTCGCGGACGGCGAGGACCGCCACGAGGACGACCGCGAGGAGGAGCAGCAGCGTCGCGCCCCGGGACGCGAGAAGGCCCGTCACCGTGTGGTGACGGGCCTCTCGCGTCGGCACGGCGTGCTCCGGGCTCGCCCGCTCGTCGTCCCGGATCAGTCCAGGTAGTCGCGCAGGACCTGGGACCGGCTCGGGTGGCGCAGCTTCGACATGGTCTTGGACTCGATCTGCCGGATCCGCTCGCGCGTGACGCCGTAGACCTTGCCGATCTCGTCGAGGGTCTTCGGCTGCCCGTCGGTGAGACCGAACCGCATGCTGACGACACCCGCCTCGCGCTCGGACAGGGTGTCGAGGACCGAGTGCAGCTGCTCCTGCAGGAGCGTGAAGCTCACCGCGTCCGCGGGCACGACGGCCTCGGAGTCCTCGATGAGGTCGCCGAACTCGCTGTCGCCGTCCTCGCCGAGCGGGGTGTGGAGGGAGATCGGCTCGCGGCCGTACTTCTGCACCTCCACGACCTTCTCCGGCGTCATGTCGAGCTCGACCGCCAGCTCCTCGGGCGTGGGCTCGCGGCCCAGGTCCTGCAGCATCTGGCGCTGGACGCGCGCCAGCTTGTTGATGACCTCGACCATGTGGACGGGGATGCGGATGGTGCGGGCCTGGTCCGCCATCGCCCGGGTGATGGCCTGCCGGATCCACCAGGTGGCGTACGTGGAGAACTTGTAGCCCTTGGTGTAGTCGAACTTCTCGACGGCGCGGATGAGGCCGAGGTTGCCCTCCTGGATGAGGTCGAGGAAGAGCATGCCGCGGCCGGTGTAGCGCTTGGCGAGCGAGACGACGAGACGCAGGTTGGCCTCGAGCAGGTGGTTCTTGGCGCGTCGGCCGTCCTCGGCGATCCACCACAGCTCGCGCTTGAGGCGGCTGTCGAGGGTCGCGCCCTCGTGGCTCAGGCGCTCCTCGGCGAACAGCCCGGCCTCGATGCGCTTGGCGAGCTCGACCTCCTGCTCGGCGTTGAGGAGGGCGACCTTGCCGATCTGCTTGAGGTAGTCCTTGACCGGGTCGGCCGTCGCGCCCGCCTGCACCACGGTGGGTGCGGGGTCGTCGTCGTCCTTGGCGGTGATGACGAACGCCTCGGAGGGCGGCGTCGTACCGGACGCGGACGCCGGGGCCGCACCGGCCGCCGCGGGAGCGGCCACGGCGTCGGAGTCCCCGTCGGCCTCGTCGTCGGAGTCGTCGTCCGTGGCCTCGGTCGCGGCGTCCGTGTCGTCGCCGTCCTCGGTGTCGTCGCCGTCCTCGACGTCGCCGGCCTCGGCCGCGTCGTCGTCGGACACGTCGGCGAGGTCCGGCTCGACCTCCACGGTCTCCTCGTCGTCCGCCGTGTCGGAGCCGGCAGGGGCCGCCGTGTCGGAGGGCTGCGCAGCGGCCGCCTTCTTCGCGGCGGTCTTCTTCGCGGCCTTCGTGGCCGCGGGCTTGGCACCCGGCTTCTTCGCGGCGGCCTTCTTGGCGGCCGTCCTCTTCGCCGGTGCGGAGGTACCGGGCTCGTCGTCGAGGACGGCGGTCCCGCCCTCGCCCGTCGCGGTCGTGCTGGTCATGCCCACCGTCCCGTCATCGATCGTCGCCGTCGTGGACGGCGTGCGAGTACGCGCCGCCGCGACCGCCTTGCGGCGCCGCGGGGCGGGCAGCTGCTGCCCCAGGGCGCCCATGTCGAGCCCGGCCGAGACGAGCTCCGCCATGACCCCCTTGATCCGACCCGACGGGACCTGCGCGTCGACCACCACCTGTCGGAGGTCACCGGGCTCCACGGGGGCGCCGCTGACGATCCGGGCGCGCATGCGCTCGATGGCGGGATGACGCAGGATGTCCTGCAGGGAACGGTTCTCGTGCTCCGACGACACGCACAGCCCTTCGTCGACTACGGTCAGGGGGGTCCTGGCGCCGTCCGTGACCGCGACGACCAGACCTACCATTGTAGTCCTACGCCCGTGGCGCTCGGCGACGCAGGCCCCTCCTCGTGCACCCAGGGGAACGCGCCGGACGTCCTCGGTGTTCCGTCGTCGTCAGGCTCTCGAGGCGGCCTTCCGCTGCTGCTTGAACTCCCGCACCCGGGCGGTGCTCGCGTCGTCGACGACGTCGGCGACCGACCGGTGGACGTCCGCCTCGCCGTACTCGCCCGCCGCCTCCCGCCACCCGTCCGGGCGCACCCCGAGCTGCTTGCCGAGCAGTGCGACGAAGATCCGCGCCTTCTGGTCGCCGAAGCCCGGCAGGGCCCGGACCCGTCGCAGCAGCTGCGCCCCGTCGTCGACGTCGCGCCACAGCGCGGCGGCGTCGCCGTCGTAGTCGTCTCGCACCACCCGCGCGAGCGCCTGCAGCCGACGCGCCATGGAGCCGTGGTAGCGGTGGACGGCGGGCGGCCCCGCCATGACGGCGGCCAGGTCCGCCTCGGGCATGCCCGCGAGGGCGACCGGGTCGAGGCGGTCGGGGGTGCCCGGGAGGCGCTCGAGGATGCGCGCGGGCCCCGCGAACGCGGTCTCCATCCGGATCTGCTGGTCGAGCAGCATGCCCGCGAGCAGCGCGAACGGGTCGCGGGACAGCAGGGCGTCCGCGCGCTCGTCCCCCGTCAGCCGCAGGGACGTCACGGCCCGTCCTCGCCCTTCACCGCCAGCACCGGGCACGTGGCGTCGAGGAGGATCCGCTGGGCGTTGGACCCGAGGATGAGCTTGCCGACGGGCGACCGCCGGCGCAGCCCGATGACGATGACCGTCGCGCCCACCTCGTCGGCGACACCGAGCAGGTCGTCGGCCGGGTCGCTGCTGCGCGGCAGGTGCCGGACCTCGTACGCGAGCCCGCGCTCCCCCAGCCGGCCCACGTGCGGCTCGAGGTCGGCCTGGACCGCGTCGGTCGTGTCCTCCCGGCTGCTCACCACGACGAGCCGCGCACCGTGGCGCACGGCGGCGTCGACGCCGTGGGCGAGCGCGGCCCGCCCCTCCTTGCTCGGCAGGTAGCCGACGACGACGGCCATGTCACCTCCAGGTCCCGCACCGGCCGGGTGGCCGGCGACCGCGGTCACGCGGTGACCGTACCGGCGACCGTAGCCCTCTCGGCGGCAGCGCGCGCCACCGACCGTCCCGGACCCGGCGGCGTCGGCGGACGTACGCTGCCCGGGTGGCGGGACGCGACGGCGACGGCTGGGTCTCCTGCCGCTGCGGCGCCCGCCACTGGGGCCGGCACGGCGCCGCGGGGCTCGTGCTCGTGCGGGCGCGCGACGACGGCGCAGCGGAGGTGCTCCTGCAGCACCGGGCGGGCTGGGTGCACGACGGTGGCACGTGGGCGGTACCCGGCGGGGCGCGGGACAGCCACGAGGACGTGGTCGCCGCCGCCCTGCGCGAGGCGGTCGAGGAGGCGGGCGTGCAGGCCGCCGACGTCGTGGTCGCGGCGACGGTCACGGGGACCGACCACGGCGACTGGCGCTACGACTACGTCGTGGGGGTCGTCGCCGCCGGCGCCGCCCTCGGGGCGGCGAACGCCGAGACCGAGGCGCTGGCGTGGCGCCCGGTGGACGAGCGCCCGCAGCTGCCGCTGCACCACGGTCTCGCGCGGGACTGGGACCGGCTGGCCGCCGCAGCGCGCCGCGCGGTCGGCACCTGACGCGCCGTCGGCACCTGAGGCGCGGTCGGCACCCGACGCGCGGTCGTCCTCAGCCGGCGACGCCGCACGGCGCGGCGGCCTCCCCGGCGCTGTCGTCGTCGCTGTCGTCACCGCTGTCGTCACCGCTGTCGTCGGCGTCGGCGTCGGCGAGCGCGTCGGCGAGGGCGCGCGCGACCTGGGCGGTCTCCACGAGGAAGCCGTCGTGGCCGAAGCGCGACGTCACGAGGACGTAGCGCGCTCCCGGCACCAGGGCCGCGAGCTCCTCCTGCTGCTCGGTGGGGTACAGCCGGTCGGAGTCGACGCCCACGACCGTGGTCCGCGCCCGCACCCGTCCGAGCGCCGCGGCGACCCCGCCGCGACCGCGACCGACGTCGTGGCCGTTCATCGCGCGCGTGAGGAGCACGTAGCTGCCGGCGTCGAAGCGGCGGGCGAGCTTGCCGGCCTGGTGGTCGAGGTAGGACTCGACGGCGTAGCGGCCGCCGACCAGCGGGTCCTCGCCGTCCTGCGCGTCGCGGCCGAAACGCGTGTCCATCTCCCAGCGCGAGCGGTACGTCACGTGCGCGATGCGACGTGCCACGCCGAGACCGGTCACGGGGCCCTCGTCGGGCCCGTCGTGGTAGTCCCCGCCCCGCCAGGCGGGGTCGCCGGTGATGGCGGCGAGCTGGGGGGCGCACCACGCGAGCTGGTCCCCGGACGCGGCGGCGCAGCTGGCGAGCACGACGCAGCGCTCGACGCGCCCCGGCAGGCCCACCGCCCACTCCAGGGCCCGCATCCCGCCCATCGAGCCGCCGACGACGAGCGACCACCGGCGCACGCCGAGCGCGTCGGCCAGGCGCGCCTCGACACCCACCTGGTCGCGCACCGAGACGTGCGGGAAGCGACTGCCCCACGCCCGGCCGTCCGGGGCGGGCGAGGCGGGCCCGGTGGTGCCCTGGCAGCCGCCGAGGACGTTCGCGGCCACGACGAACCAGCGGTCGGTGTCGACGGCGAGACCCGGACCGACGACGCCGTCCCACCAGCCGGGCGAGGGGTGCCCGGGGCCGGCCGGGCCGACGACGTGGGAGTCGCCCGTGAGGGCGTGCTCGACGAGGACGGCGTTGGCGACGGTGCCGTCCGCCCCGCGCCTGGGCGTGCCCCACGTCTCGTACGCGACCCTCGCTCCCGGCAGGGAGCCGCCGGCCTCGAGGTCGAGCGGGCCCACGTCGACGAAGCGCCGTCCGCCGGGGGGGTCGCCCTCCCGCCACGCCACCACGCGCCGGGCCCCGCTCAGGCGCCCTTGGCGGCCCGGAAGCCCGCCTCGAGGTCCGCGAGGATGTCGTCGACGTGCTCCAGGCCCACCGAGAGCCGCACGAGACCGGGCGTGACCCCGCTCGCGCGCTGCTCGTCGACGCTCAGCTGGCTGTGCGTGGTCGAGGCCGGGTGGATGACGAGGCTGCGCACGTCGCCGATGTTCGCGACGTGGCTGTGGAGCTCGAGGCCCTCGACGAAACGCCGCCCGGCCTCGACGCCCCCCGCGATCTCGAACGCGAGGACGGAGCCGGACCCGCGCGGGGCGTACTTCTCCGCGAGTGCGTGGAACGGGCTGCTCGGCAGGCTGGCCCACGCCACGCGCTCGACGTCGTCGTGGCCCTCGAGCCAGTGGGCGACCGCGCGGGCGTTGTCGACGTGGCGCTCCATGCGCAGGCTCAGGGTCTCCAGACCCTGGCCGACGAGGAAGGCGTTGAACGGGCTGACGGCGGCGCCGACGTCCCGCAGCAGCTGCACGCGCGCCTTGAGGATGTACGACAGGTTCGCCCCGAGGGCACCGCCCTCGCCGAGGTCGCGGGCGTAGACGAGGCCGTTGTAGCTGGGGTCCGGCTGGTTGAAGCCGGGGAAGCGCTCGGGGTCGCGGCCGTAGTCGAAGCGGCCTGCGTCGACGACGACGCCCGCGATCGCGGTGCCGTGCCCGCCGAGGAACTTCGTCGCGGAGTGGACCACGACGTCCGCGCCCCACTCCAGGGGGCGGACGAGGTACGGCGTCGCGACGGTGTTGTCGACGACGAGGGGGACGCCTGCGTCGTGGGCGACCGCGGCGACGCCCTCGATGTCGAGGACGTCCTGGTACGGGTTGGAGATCGTCTCGGCGAAGAACGCCTTGGTGCGCGGCCGGACGGCGGCGCGCCAGGAGTCGAGGTCGTCGGGGTCCTCGACGAACGACACCTGCACGCCGAGCTTCGGCAGCGTGTAGTGGAAGAGGTTGTACGTGCCGCCGTACAGCCGGGGGCTGGAGACGACGTGGTCGCCCGCCTCGGCGACGTTGAGCAGGGCGATGGTCTCTGCGGCCTGCCCGCTGGCGAGCAGCAGCGCGGCGGCTCCACCCTCGAGGCTCGCGACGCGCTGCTCGACCGCGTCCTGGGTGGGGTTCATGATCCGCGTGTAGATGTTGCCGAGCTCCTTGAGCGCGAAGAGGTTCTCCGCGTGCTCGGTGCTGTCGAACACGTAGGACGTCGTCGCGTAGATCGGCAGAGCCCGCGCGCCGGTCGCCGCGTCGGGGCCGGGGCCCGCGTGGATCTGGCGGGTCTCGAAGGACCAGGAGCTGTGGTTCGACATGGTGACCTCCCGTGGACGGGGGCCCCTCGGGCCCGCGCTTGCCGCCACCGGTCGGGGACGGCCCGGTCCTCACCCGGGGCACCCCACCGCGGAGGAGGGTTGCCGGCCAGCGAGCCGGGGCTTGGCGCTGGCGCTCATGACCTGGGTGCAGGGTACGGCACCGGTCCCGGCGGGACCGGGTGACCCGCCCCGTCGTCCCGCATCCCGGACGCCGGTGGCGTCGCAGGGCCTGCCGACCTGCCGCGCGCAGTGCTCACAGCGTGAGCGCGGGGGTCACCACCCCGGCGAGGACGCGCGGGTCCTCGCTCGCCTGTCCCGGCCCGCCCTCGTCGTCACTGGCGAGGACGAGCTGCAGGTGGCCGGGCGGGACGACGTCGAGGGTGAAGCGACCCGACTCGTCGCACGCCGTGAGGTTGGTGCCCGCCGAGGTCCGGACCTCGAGCCGCCGCTTGCCGCCCGGCGCCACCCACCCGTCGACCCGGTGCCCGCCCGTGACCTCGCTGATGGCGAGCATGACGGTGAGCGCACGGCTCCCGAAGGTCACGGTGCGGACGTCGTCGCCGCGCGCAGCCGCGACCGCGAGCCCCTCCTGCTGCAGGCGCATGAGCTCCAGGTCGAGGTCGCCGGCGAGGGCGTCGGCCTGCAGCGCGAACCGCACCCTGTCGACGAGGCCGTCCGGTGGGGCGTCGAGGGCCTCCCACATGCGCCGCAGCTCTGCGTGCAGCTCGGCGGGGTCCCCGTCCCCGGCTCGCGCGGCGCTCGTCACGTCGTGGTCCACGACCCCTCCTCACCCAGCCGCTGGCGCAGCTTCTTCAGGCAGCGGCCCCGGGTGGGGCCGATGCTGCCGACCGGCATGTCGAGGTCCGCCGACAGCGCGGCGTAGTCGGGCCGGTCGGCGAACGCGATGACGCGGAGCAGGCGCTGGCACCGCTCGGGCATGCCGGCCACCGCCTGCCACAGGCGTCGGCGCCGGTCCGCGTCGACCACCTGTGCGGCGGGACCGGGCGCGGGGTCGGGCGTGGTGAGGAGCACGGGCTCCGCGTCGTCGACCGAGCCGCGCCTGGCCGCGGCCGCGCGGGCGGCGTCCCGTCGCACGGTGACGAGCAGCCACGCGAGGACCGCCTGCGGGTCGCGGAGCGAGGAGCGACGCCTGGCCAGCGCCACCCAGGCGTTCTGGACGACGTCCTCGGCGACGACCGCCTCGATCCGGTAGGCGCGCGCGGTGTGCCACAGGGTCGGTGTGAGCAGGGCGACGAGTTCGTCGCACGCCGTCGTGTCGCCGTGCGACCACCGTCGCATGAGGTCGGCGGCCTTGTCGGCGAGCACGTGACGCGGCCGGGGGGCCTCGTCGCCGTCCGCGGACCGCGAGCCGCCGCGCGCGCCGGGCACGCTCACCGCCCGGACCTCGAGGTCCGACTCGGCTGTGGGGGTGTCGGGCACCGGTCTGCCTCCTCCTGCGCTCGGGTGCCGCGGCCGCGCGGTCACCCGTCCCCCGACGCTAGTGGTCGGCCGTCGGCGCGGCCAGGGTCTGGCCGGCCGGTGCGCGGACGGTCCGCGCACGCAGGGAGGAGGGTGCGGCGGCTGCCCTGATACGCGCCCGCCCGGGCTCGGGCGCCCGGGGTCGGCGGCGCTCACGCCGCGCTGCCGTCGAGCCCGCAGCCCGCCTGCCGCGCCTCGCCCGCGCTCGGCACCGAGGCCCTCCCGGGCTCCACCCCGGGGGGCACCGCGGGGTCGGTCTCGTGATCCGTCACGGGGTGCGGCCCGAGGCCGTGGTCGAGGCACTGCAGGACCAGGGCGGCGAGGGACTGGCGCGGGTCGTCGCGCAGGGCCCGCTCCGCGAGCACGAGCGCGCGGGTGCCGTCGCCCGCGGTCCAGGCCAGCCACGCGTGACCGGCGAGGACGACCGCCCGTCCCAGCGGCGCCGACAGCGACGCCATGCGCCGCAGCACGACGCCCGCGGCGTCGAGCCCGGTGGTGCCGAGGTGGGCTGCCCGGTCGAGGACGTGGTGGGTGTCCCGGCCCGCGAGCAGGTCGCGGGCCCCGCCGGGGCCGGCCGGGGTGAGGGCGGTGAGGCAGGCGTCGCGCAGCCCGCGGTCCACACGCCACGCCCCGACGAGCCGTCCGGTCGACTCCGGTGGCGGGGGCGCGGGCAGGTGCCCCAGCCACTCCTCGAGGAGCTCGGCCCGCCCCACGGGATCCGGTCCGGCGCCTCCGGGACGTGAGCGCTGCGCCCGGACGGCGCGCCGGTGGGCGGCCGCGGCGGTCGCGAGGTCGACGGGCGACGCCGGATCCGGTTCCGGCTCGACCGCGGAGCGGTCCGCGGCGAAGGTGCGGCCCCCCACGACGAACGCGGCGGCCACCGGGTGGGACGCGAGTCCGTCGGTGTCCCGGCCGCCCGGTGGGCAGCATGCGGCGTCGTCGCACAGCAGGGACCGGTACCGCGTCGGCCCTACGTGGACGAGGTCGAGCAGGTCGGGGGCGCCGGCGACGGACCGGAGCCCGGAGCGGACCGTCTCGGCGAGCGCGTCGAGGGCACCGGCGTCACGGCGGGCGACCTCCTCGGCGTCGTCGTCCGCGTACACGGCGACGAGGACGGCGGTGCACCGGTTGCGGACGAGGACACCGGCCAGGTGGGGCCACCCCGGTGCGGGGGTGCCCGGAGGCCCCCCGACGGCGAGGTCGACCCGGGCGGCGAGGCGGACCTCGCGGCCGTGGAGCCCGACCGCGACGAGCGACCGCGTGGGCCGGTGCCCCAGGAGGTACGGGATCGCGGCCACCAGGCCGTCGGGGCGGGTGATGCGCACAGGACCGTCCGTCGGGTCCCCGTGGTCGCCGCCGGAGGTCCGTCCGGAGGTGTGCGGGTCGGTGCTGTCGTCGTCGGCCATGCCCCGACAGTGGCCTCGCCCCCGCACGCCGCGGCAGGCCCGCATCCGCCTGTGGACGACCTGCCGGGCCTGTGGACGGCCGACCTCAGCCGACGACGGTGCTCCGGACGACCCGCTCGCGCGTGCGCTCCCAGTCGAGGAACCGGTCGACCTCGGCGAGGACCGCGCCGGCCAGCCAGGCGGTGACGACGGCGTCGTCGGCCAGACCGAGCGGACCGAGCAGCACCTCCGGCAGGACGTCGACCGGCGAGAGGACGTACAGCAGTCCCAGTCCGACGCCGACGAGACGGGACCGGTCGACGTCCCCGTACCGCCCGCGGAGCAGGTCCGACACGAGGCGCGGCAGCGCCCGCAGCCGCTGCACGAGGCTGTACCGGCCCCCGCCCCGCAGTGCCTGCAGGAGGACTCCGAGCGCCGCCGCGCGACCCGTCCTGCCCGTCCGTGCTGCTGTCATCGCCTGCCTCCGTGGTCCGCCCCGGTCAGCCTGACCGGTCGTCGTCCTGACGTCACCTCAACGCACGAGCGCCCCGTCCTGTGCCCGGCTCGCTGGGCCCGGCTCGCTCGGCTCGGCTCGCTCGGCCCGGCCTGCTCAGCCCAGGACCGCGAGCTCCGGCTCGAGGTCGTCGAGCCCGAGGGGACCGAGGTCGAGCGCGGCGGCGTGCCAGGCCCGCAGGTCCAGCTGCCCGCCTCGGGCCGACGCGGCGGCCGCGGCGCGGGCACGCCCCGCCAGCCACGCGCGCTCCCCCAGCTTGTAGCTGATCGCCTGCCCCGGCATGCCGAGGTACCGCACGACCTCGGAGCGGCGGAACTCCGCCGGCAGACGGGTCCGCTCCGCCAGGAGCAGCCCCGCCACCTCGGGGGTGAGGACCTCCCCGGCCGCCACCACCGGCAGCCCCTGCTGGTCGTGCGGGACGTGCAGGCCCAGGTGCATCCCGATGTCGATGACCACCCGCACGGCCCGCAGCGCCTGGGCGTTGAGGTAGCCCATCCGCTCGCCGGCGTCGCGGAGGTGGCCGAGCTCGTCCATGAGGGTCTCCGCGTACAGCGCCCAGCCCTCCGTCGCCGCGGACACCGACCCGACGCTCAGCTGGAAGGACGACAGGTCGCGGGCGCGGCTCGTCCAGTGCGCGAGCTGGAGGTGGTGTCCGGGAACGCCCTCGTGGTACCAGGTCGACACGATGTCCCACAGGGGGAAGCGCTCCCGTCCCAGGGTGGGCAGCCAGGTGCGGCCGGGTCGGGCGAAGTCGAGGCTGGGGCGGGTGTAGTACGGGGCGGCGGCGGACCCCGGCGGGGCGATCCGCGCCTCGACGACGCGGACGGGACCCTCGATGTCGAAGACGGTGCCGTCGAGGTCCTCGATCGCGCCGTCCATGAGCGCCTGCAGGTGCAGGCGCACGGGCTCCACCCCGTCGACGGCGGGACCGTGGGCGTCGAGGTGGGCCATCGCCGCCGCGGGTGTGGCCCCGGGCAGCACCTCCTCGGCCACGGCGACCATGCGGGCGTGGACGGCGGCGAGCTCCCGCCAGCCCCACGCGTACACCTCCTCGAGGTCGAGGTCCGCGCCGGTCCAGCGGCGCGCGCCCAGCAGGTAGCGCTCCCGGCCCACGGGGTCCGGCGTCGCGGCGACGGCGGGCAGGTACGTCTCGGAGAGGTGGTCCCGCAGGGAACGGACGGCGGCCAGGGCGTCGGCACCGGCGCGCTCGGCGTCGCGGCGCAGGGCCGGGGACGGACCTCGCCCGGCGGCGTCGAGACCCGCGAGGAGGCCCTCGAGGTGGTCGGCGAACCAGCCGCGCCCGCCGGCCACCGCCGCCCAGCTGTCGAGCTGCGCGACGACGTCGCGGACCTGAGCCGGTCCCGCGCCCAGCCCGGCCGCGACCCCGGCCTCGAGGCTCCGCACGTAGCCGGCGAACGCGGTCGGCACCCGCGACGTGCGGTGGACGGCGGCGGCGACGGCCGCCTCGTCGTCGACCGGCATGGCGAGCAGGGCGGCGCGCACGCGCTGCACGGGGCTGAACAGGACGCCGACGTCGCGCAGGTGCTCCCCCGCGGCGTGCTCGGCGGCCGCGGTCTCGAGCCGGTCCCGCAGGAGCGCCGCGCACCGGCGCTCGGCGGCGTCGTCGGGCGCACCCGCGGCCTCCAGCGCGTCGAGCCGCGCGAGGGTGCTTCGTCGCAGGTCCTCGGCGGCGTCGGCACCCGCCGGCGACAGGTCGGGGAGACCGTCGGCGAGGGGGTCGCTGCCGAGCTGTGTGGCGAGGGCGGGGTCGAGGCGGGTGAGGGCGTCGACGAAGCGTTCCGCCAGGTCGCGCACGGCCCGGGACCCGTCGGGCGCCGTCGGCTCACCGCGGGCCGCGGTGGGCGCGGTGGCGGGCGGGGCGGTCGGTCCGGAGGAGGTCACGGGGGCTCATGCAAGCACGGCGCCTCCGTGGCGACACGCTCAGACGAACGTGTGCCGGGTGTGGTGCCAGCCCGCTCCCCCGCGCAGCCGCACCTGCCGGGCGGCGGCGTCGGCGGACGCGAGCAGCTCCTCCGCCACCTGGACCGGGTCCTCGCTCCCGGCGCAGGCCCGGGCCGCCGCACCGACGCTCGCGGTGACCCTCCCCCGGCCGGTGCCCGGGGCCTGGACGTCGACCGTGGCCGTGGCGCGCGCCGCGACCTTGGAGATCTCCAGCTCGTGGACGTCCTCGCAGACGGCGAGGAAGGCGTCCTGGCCGACGCGTGCGAGGGTGTCGCCGAGGCGCAGGGTGCGACGCAGACGGCCGGCGACCTCCACGACGACGGAGTCCCCGGCGGCGCGGCCGTGGGCGGCCACGAGGTCGTCGAGGCCGTCGAGGGCGAACCACAGCACCCCGACGGACCGTCCGGTGCGGGTGGATCGCTCGAGCGCGTTGACGAGCCGGTCCGCCGCGACCTCGGGCTGGCGCAGCCCCGTCAGCTCGTCCGTGCCGAGTGCGCGGGCGAGGGGCCGCCCGTCGGGTTCCGTCGCGGCGCCCGCCACGACGTGGAGCAGCAGGCACACGAGCTCGTGCTCGGCGCTGCGCACCGCGGACACCGCGAGCCGGACCGGGACGACGTCGCCGTCGCCCCCGAGGTACTCCGCCGCGCCGTGCCACGTGTCGCGCTCACCCGCCGCCACGCTCACGAGCCCGGCGCGCACGTCCTCCCGCGACGTCCCCGTCAGCAGCTCGTCGTGGCGTCGCCGCAGCAGGACGCCGCGGGCCTGGCCGAGGGCGCGGACGAGGGCGTCGTTGACCTGACGCCACGAGCCGTCGGGGGCGAGGACCGCGGTGCCGACCGGCGACTGCTCGACGCTGCGGCGGAACAGCTCCTCCGCGACGTCGAGGCGGCGCTCGGCGTCGACGAGGTCCTCGGCGGGGCGGGTCGCGGAGCGGAGCTCGACGACCCGACCGGTGGCCGGGTCGAGCCGGCCGGACAGGACCGTCTCGACGAGCCGGTGCTCGTCGTCCGCGCCGCGGAAGCGGTAGCGGACCGCGACGGCGTCGCCGGCGGCGGCGCTGCCGTGGGCGCCGTCGACCCGCGCGACGTCGTCCGGGTGCACGAGCGCGTGCAGCGGGCGGCCCAGCAGGTCCTCCGGCTCCCAGCCGAGGTCCTGCGCGGCGCGCTCGGAGACCCACGTGAAGGTGCCGTCGGCGCCGTGCAGGCCGATCGTCTCGTGGGCGGTGAGGCTGACGGTCGTGAGGTGGGCGCGCAGCTCCTCCGCCTCGGCCGACGCCACGACCGCGTCGTGCTCGTCGGCGAGGACGACGTGCGCCTCCGAGAGGTCGGCGTCCACCCAGCGCATCCCGAGGCGGGTCCAGCGGCGCTCGCCGCCGCGTCGGCGGACGCGGACCCGCAGCACGGCCCCCTCGCCGTGGGCGAGGGAGTCGAAGCGGGCCTTGACCGCGGGCCGGTCGGCCGGGCTGACGAACTCCACGACGGAGCAGCCGACGACGTCGTCGGCGGTGCGGCCGAGGACGTCCTCGCACGCGTCACCGGCCCCCAGCACCTTCCCCCAGCGGGAGACCCGGAGGACGACGTCCCGCTCGGGCGCGAGCAGGCGGCGCGTGCGCAGCGTCTCGACGGCGACGGTGAGGCGGGCGTCCACGTCCGTGGTGACGTCGCCGACGAGGGCCGCGACCTGGACCCGCCCGCCGGGTGCGTCGACGAGGGCGACGTCGAGCCGCAGCCAGCGCACGTCCCGGTCCGCGCCCCGCGGGGACTCGGCCGCGCGCGGACCGGGCACGACGGGATCCGCGGGGGGCGTGCCGTCGCCCGGGCGCGGCCGGACGCGCAGCCCCACGACCGCGCCGCGGCGGGGGGTGCCGTCGGCGAGGACCTGCATGACGGGGTGCTCGTGACCGGCCATGGGACGGCCGTCCTCGCGGAGCAGACCCCACGCGGGGTCGTGCCACGTCATGCCGATGACGTCGTCGACGGCGACGCCGAGCACCGCCGCGGCGCTGGCGTCGAGGTCGGTGACCCGACCGACGGCGTCGTGCAGGAGCAGTCCGAGCCCGAGCGCGTCGACGGTGGCGTCCGCGGCGGACCCGCCCGCCGCCGTGTCCCCCTCGCCCGGGGACCGCTGGGGCGCCGCCCCCGCGACGGCACCCGGCACGGCCGGCGGGACGTCGTGGGCGCGGTCGCGCCGGGGGCGCACGAGCGGGACGACGGTCGGTTCGCTCACCCGCACCACGTCGGTCGTGGCCGTCGCGGCCTTGAGGCTCCCGCCGGGCCACCGCCCGTCCGGGCGCAGGGCCGTCGCGGCTAGTCGGTGACGCGGCCGAGCAGCAGGAGGAGGGCCTCCGCGTACGCCTCCACCGCGGTCGCGGCGGCGACGTCGCGCTGCTCCGTCTCGCCCGGCAGCGACACCGTGACGACCCACCGCGTCGTGTCGCCGGACGCGTCGCCGGACGCGTCGCGGTCGAGGCGACGGAAGGTGCCGCCGAGCAGGCGGCGCAGCTGCTCCTCCAGGGGCAGCCACAGCGCCTGCTCGCTCCCGACGCTGTCGAGCGCCCACTCGACCGTCCCGTTGAAGCCGATGACGGCCCCGGAGGGGAAGTCGTGGACGTCCGCGACCATGTCGGAGACGACGAAGACGTCGTCGTCCATGCCGCGGTCGGGCAGCACGAAGCGGTCGCCCGCCGTCGGGCGCCAGCCGAGGCCCGCCTCGCGCAGCCGTCGCGCCGTGGCGACCGGCAGGAGCTCGGCGGAGTCGAGGGCGCGCAGGCTCACCGGAAGCCCTCCGGTCCCGCGGCGCCGCCGGCGCCGCCGCCGGGCTCGCGCTCCGCCAGGAACCGCTCGAGCTCCGCGCCGAGCTCGTCGGCGTCCGGCAGGTCGTTGCGGAGGTCGTCGGCCGCGCTCGCCGCGAGGGAGTCGTACTGCTCCTCGAGGGCCTGCACGACGGCGGCGACCTCCGCGCTCTTCGCCACCTCCGCGTCGATGTCGGCGCGGGTCGTCACCGCACGCGCCCGCAGCGCCGACACGTCGAGCGCGACTCCGGTCACCTGCTGCAGGTGCTCGAGCAGCACCGCCGAGGCCTCGGGGTAGTCGGCCTGCGCGACGTAGTGCGGGACGTTGACCGTGAAGGCCATCGCGTCGAGCCCCGACTGGCCGAGCCGGTACTCCAGCAGCCCCCCCACGTGCCCCGGCACCCGGACCTGCCCCACCCAGGCACGTCGCCCGCGGACGAGCTCCGCGCGGGTGCCGTGGGTGATGACCCCGGCGGGACGCGTGTGCGGCACCCCCATCGGGATGGCCGACAGACCGACGACGAGGCGCACGCCGAGGTCCCGGACGAGACCCACGACGGCGCCGGTGAACGCTTCCCAGCGGTAGTCCGGCTCGACGCCGTGCAGCAGCAGGAGGGACTGCCCGGGCTCGTCGGGGCGCTCGAGCAGCGACACGGTGATCCGCGGCGCCTCGTACGACGTCCAGCGGTCGGTGTCGAACCCCATGGCGGGCCGGCGGCTGCGGTGGTCGACGAGGACGTCGGCGTCGAGCTCGGCGACGTCGGTCCGCCGGTGGCCCTCGAGCAGCGCCTCGACCGCGGTGCTCGCGGCGCTGCCGGCGTCGACGAACCCGGCGAGGTGGTGGACGAGCACGAGCCCCTCCGGCACGTGGACGCCGTCGGGCTCCCCGACGCCGTCGGCGTAGGTGAGCAGGCCGTTCTCGTCGCGTGCCGGGTGCACCTGGGGCCTCCGTCTCCGGGTCGTGGGTATGTCCGCCCCTCGACAACGCTACGGCGCCGCGGGGGCATCCCGCGCGGTGGTCCCGTCGCCGACCTGCTCGCACGGACCGGCGCCGAGCCGGGCGAGCCCGGCGCGGTCCGCCGTCGACAGGTCGTAGACCGACTGGTAGGCGGGCGACATGAGCGAGAACGGGTCGGCGGAGTGCCCGAGCCCGACGAGGTGGGAGAGCTCGTGGACGAGGACGGCCTCGGCGCGGCGGCGCCCGAGCTCCTCCGGCAGGCTCGCGGCGAACCACGCGGCGTCGAGCGCGACGGTGCCGGACACCCAGCGCTCGTGGCCGCCGGAGCGCCACCCCTGGGGCCCGGCCATGCCGGCGGCGCCGGCCAGCGGCGGGTGCTCCGCCGCGTCGGTCCACGTCACGAGGACGGGCGACCAGCGGTCGCCGTAGCGGGCGCGGTCGACGACGGCGCGCTGGGCGGCGGGCGGCTCGTCGGTCTCACCGTCGACGACGAAGACGAGCCCGGTGGCCCGGCCGACCTCGTCGAGGGCGACCTCCAGCGCCCGCCGCCCGCCGGCCGGCTCCCGGTCGGGGCGCACGACGACGTGGACGGGACGGCACGGGTCCCACCGGACCGGTTCGCCGCCGGGGACGTCCCCCAGCGTCGCCATGAACGTGTACCCACCCGGGTCGACGACGTCCGGCGGCAGCCGCAGCGGAGCGGCGGCCGCGTCGGCGGGGACGCCGGGCTCCGCGAGCATGCCGACCCGGCCGCCGGCCAGCGTCGCCCCGAGGAGGACGGCGGCGACGACGGCCAGGGAGGCGACGACGACCGCAGCGCCCCTCACCCCTGGAGCATCGGGGACGACCTCACGCCGCCGCAGCGGGGGCGTGCCGGCTCACCCGCGTGGGCGAAGCACCCGCCGCACCACCGCGACGACGGCGAGCAGCACGCCCGTCACGACGCCGACGGCCGCCGCCGCGGTCGCGCCGGCCCCCGCGGCCACGGTCGGGCTGGGGGCCCAGCGCCCCTGCCGGCGTCGGGCGAGCAGCCGCCCGCCCACGACGACGTCGACGTCGGTGGCGAGCAGGTCGCGACGGACGCCGACGGGCGCCGCGTCGGTCACCCGGCGCAGGACGTCGTCGACGGCGGCGAGCACCTGGCGGGGGCCCGCCCCGGCGACGACCTCGCTGCGGGGCAGCGACCGCCGCAGCGCCCGCACGCCCGTCACCTCGACCCGGAGCGGGCCCCCGTCGCCCGTGAGGCGGACGGTGCCCTCGCTGCCGTCGGCCGCCGTGACGGCGACGGTGAGGTCGGCGCCGAGCGAGAGGCGGTCAGGCAGGGCTCGCCCCGCCGCCGTCGTTGTCCTGCGTCGTGATGCGCAGGGTGCCGTCGAGCTTCCACACGGCGCGGGGGGACTGCGGTCCCGTCTCGCGCGGCACCTCGACGGTCATGTCGACGAACGTGTAGTCGATCCTCGCGCCCTTGCCGGTGAGGAAGGACCACATCTCGCGGCCGAAGTCGGCGATGTTCGTGGTCTGTCCGTCGCGCACGTCGGTGTCGGTCACGGTGCCTCCTGATCGGGTCGGTGTGTGTCCGGTTCGTCCCCAGCCTCTCCCGTCCGCGGACCGCCCGCCCGTGGATCTTGGTGCGCGCACTAGGGTCGCGGGCGAGAGACCCCGTGCCGCCTGGAGGTTCCCCGTGCCCGAGCACCACGCCCCCGTCCGCAAGGTCGCCATGCTCACCGCCGGCGGGCTGGCGCCCTGCCTGTCCTCCGCCGTCGGCGGGCTCGTCGAGCGCTACACGGAGATCGCGCCCGAGGTGGAGATCATCGGCTACCTCGACGGGTACGCCGGCCTGCTCTCCGGTCGTTCCGTCCGCGTCACCGACGAGGTCCGCCGCGACGCGCACCTGCTCCACCGCTTCGGCGGCAGCCCCATCGGCAACAGCCGCGTGAAGCTGACGAACCTCGCCGACCTCGTGCAGCGCGGCCTCGTGGCCGAGGGCGAGGAGGCGCTCAAGGTCGCCGCCGACCAGCTCGTCGCCGACGGGGTCGACGTCCTCCACACCATCGGCGGCGACGACACGAACACGACGGCTGCGGACCTCGCCGCCTACCTCGCCGAGCACGACTACGACCTCACGGTCGTCGGCCTGCCGAAGACGATCGACAACGACGTCGTGCCCATCCGGCAGTCCCTCGGCGCGTGGACGGCGGCGGAGCAGGGGGCGGTGTTCGCCCGCAACGTCCTCGCCGAGCACTCCTCGAACCCGCGGATGCTCGTCGTGCACGAGGTCATGGGGCGCGGCTGCGGCTGGCTCACGGCCGCGACGGCCGCGGCGCACCGCGAGTGGCTCGCCACCCAGCGCTTCGTCCCGGGCTTCGGCAACGACCCCCGGCGCTGGGACGTCCACGGCGTCTACCTGCCCGAGCTGGAGTTCGACGTCGAGCAGGAGTCGGAGCGGCTGCGTGCCGTCATGGACGACATCGGCTGCGTCAACCTCTTCGTCTCGGAGGGCGCGGGCGTGCAGACGATCGTCGCCGAGCTCGAGCGCGCCGGGGAGGCGGTCGCCCGCGACCCCTTCGGCCACGTGAAGATCGACACCATCAACCCCGGGGCGTGGTTCGCCAAGCAGTTCGCCGCCCGGATCGGCGCGGAGAAGACGATGGTGCAGAAGTCCGGCTACTTCTCCCGCTCGGCGGCGCCGAACGCCGACGACCTGCGCCTCATCAAGTCGTGCACCGACCTCGCCGTGGAGTGCGCACTGCGTCGTGAGGGCGGGGTCGTCGGTCACGACGAGGAGCAGGGCGGGCGCCTGCGCGCCATCGAGTTCGAGCGGATCGCCGGCGGCAAGGCGTTCGACACCTCGACGGAGTGGTTCCGGCAGCTCCTGCGGGACATCGGGCAGGCCGCCTGAACAGGGCGGGACCCGCGCCGGCCCTGTCGCTGCCCCCGGGCCCCGTCGTCCGGGCCCTCGACCGGGTCGGGCGCCGGTTCGGCGCGGTCGGCGCCCCGGCCGACGTGGGCGCCCTCGCGCGGGCGCGCGAGCCCGGGCTGCGTCTCCGTCCCGTCGCCGCCGCGCTGCGCCTCGTCGGGGACGCCGTCTACGGGGCACCGCCCGCGGGGGTGCGGCGGCACTCGCTCCGCACCGCACCGGGGCCGGCCTCCCCCGACGGCGTGCGGCTCGTCGTCCACTCCCCCGCACCCGGCGCGGTCGAGGTGGGGACGGAGCTGCCGGTCGTCGTCCACCTCCACGGCGGTGGGTGGGCCCTGGGCGACGTCGAGCCGACGCCCTGGTGGGTCGCGGCGCTCACCCTGGCGGTGCCGGCGGTCGTCGTGTCCGTCGCCTACCGGCTCGCCCCCGAGCACCCCTTCCCCGCCGGGCTCGAGGACTGCGTCCACGCCGTCCGGTGGACGGCGGCCGAGCCCGGGCGGGTCGGTGCGGGGGCGAGGCTCCGCACCGGGAGCCTCTGCCTCGTCGGCGACAGCGCCGGCGGCAACCTCGCGGCGGCGACGGCCGCCCGCCTCCGCGACGAGCCCGCTCCCGGCGACCCCGTCCTCGCCGCCCAGGTCCTCGTGTACCCGGCCCTGGACGCCACGCTTACCTCGCCGTCCGTGGCACGGAACGCGACCGCCCCGTTCCTCACAGCGCAGGACCTCCGCCGCTTCGTCGGGCTCTACCTCGACGGCACCGGCACGGACCCGGCCGATCCCCGGGTCTCACCGCTGCGGGACCGCGACCTGCGCGGGCTGCCGCCGACGCACGTCCTCACCGCCGAGCACGACCCGCTGCGCGACGAGGGGCTCGCCTACGCGGCCCGCCTGCGAGCCGCAGGTGTGCCCGTGCGCGCCACCGACCACCCCGGCGCGGTCCACGGGTTCCTGTCGACGGCGGGGCTCGGGCGGCAGCGGGCCCGCCACGCGCTCGGCGAGGTCGCGGCGTTCCTGCGCGAGGCCCTCGCCGAGGGCTGAGGGGTCGCCTGTTACGTCTGCGTCAACTTCGCCCCGTGGTCCCGGTGACCCCTTGTCGCTCACCGACCGTCCGGTGAAGGATGACGCCACCCCAGCCGGTCCCCGCCGCCGCAGGCGTCGGCGGAGGACCACGACCCGAGGAGAACGCCCCGTATGTCATCCCGCAGATGGGTGCCGGGTGCCCTCGCGACGTCAGTCGCGTGCGCGCTCGCGCTGTCCCTCGTCCCTGCCGCCTCAGCCGCACCCGCGGCCGACCCCGACGCGGGCGCCGCGGTCCGCAGCCCCGACGACCGGGGTCCCTCCGGACCCGACCTCGCCGCCGTCCGGTCGCAGGGCCGCTCCGGCGGCACGGCGTCCATCGGGCAGGCCGCCCAGCGCGGTGCCGCCGACCTCCCCGCCCAACCGCGCAACGACGTCATCGTCGACGTGCCGGTCAACTCCGCCGACCTGGCCATCCCGCTCAACCTCACCCCGTACCACGAGTTCGCGCCCAAGCTGCGGGCCCTGCAGGCCAGCGACCGGGTGAGCGTCGAGGTGGTCGGGCAGAGCTCCCTCGGTCGCGACCTCCACCTCGTCGTCATCACCGAGGAGATGACCGACTCGGAGTGGGACGACTGGCAGGAGCTGTCCGACCTGCGCACCGAGGACCCCGACGCGGCGGCGGCGCTGCTCGCCGCCGGCGGCTACGACGAGTGGCGCACGCCGCTGTTCGTCAACAACAACATCCACGGCAACGAGTGGGAGGGCACGGACGCCTCCTTCCAGGTCATGGACGAGCTCGCGTTCGGGACGGACGCGTTCACCACGTCGCTCGTCGAGGACCACGTCATCGCGTTCCTCGTCTCGCTCAACCCCGACGGCCGCGTCGCCGCGACCCGCGCGAACGCCAACGGCTTCGACATGAACCGCGACTTCATCACCCAGTCGCAGCCGGAGGTCCGCGTCGCCCGGGACCAGATCATCCGCTACAACCCGCTGACGTTCCTCGACCAGCACGGCTACGTCAACCAGACCCTCATCGAGCCCACCACCGGCCCGCACGGGGAGAACTAGGAGTACGACCTCTACATCCGCCACGCCCTGCGCAACGCGCTGTCGATGGAGGCGAAGGTCCTCGAGGAGCTCGGCGACGAGTTCCGGCCGCGAGCCACCAACGGCACCACGGGGGCACCGTGGTCGCAGGTGCTCATCCCCTACCGCGACTTCTCCGACGGCTGGGACGACTGGCCGCCGATCTTCACGCCGATGTACGCGATGTACCACGGTGCGGTCGGTCACACGATCGAGTTCCCGTACAACCCGCGCAGCTCGGCGCTGTCCGTGGCCGAGCGCCACGAGCGCACCCGCCTCAACACCGCGATCGCCCGGGCGACGATCCTCGGCAACTTCGAGTACGCCAACGCGAACGACGAGGCCATCCTCGCCGACCAGATCGAGCTCTTCCGCCGCGGCGCAGCCGGCGAGGACTCCCGGCCGATCGACGACCCGCTCGCGATCGAGACGGCCGCCAAGGGCGTCTTCCCCGACGGCACCGCCTACGACCACAGCGAGACGTACGCGCAGGAGTACCCGCGCGCGTACGTGCTGCCGGCCGGCGAGGACCAGCGCAGCGAGACGGCCGCGTCGCGGCTCGTGGAGTTCCTCGTCGACAACGACGTCGAGGTGACGGTCGCCAAGGCGCCGGTCCGGATCGGCGGGGTCCGCTACGAGGCCGGGACGTACGTCGTCGACATGCACCAGGCCAAGCGCGGCCTGGCGAACACGATCCTCGACGAGGGCCGCGACGTCACCCTCGACTTCCCCACGATGTACGACATCTCCGGGTGGAGCCTCGGGGACCTGTGGGGCGCCACCGTCGAGGTCGTCGAGACGGGGGACCTGCAGGGGAACCAGCTCGTCGACGTCTCCTCGACCGTCCCGACCGGCAGCTTCCCCGCCGGTCGGCGGGCCGGGTACGCCTTCACCGTCGACTCCGTCGAGGGTGTCGCCGCGGTCAACGCGCTCGCCGGTGACGGGCTCGCGGTGGGCCGGCTCGACGACGGCACCTTCGTCGTCCGCGGCGACGCCGCGACGGTGCGGGAGGTGACACAGGGCGCCGGGCTCGACGTGCGTGCGGCCTCGGCGGCCGAGGTGGGTCTCGCGACCCCGGTCGACCGCCTCACCGTCGGTCTCAGCGGCCCGGCCGACGAGGCCTTCGCGCTGCGCGAGATGGGCTTCGACGTGGTGCCGGTGACGAGCGCGCTCGTCGACAGCGGGGCGGTCGACCTCGCCGACCTCGACGCGCTCTACGTCGGGTCCAGCGGCGGCAACCCCGCGACCACGCTCAATCCGGCGACGCTGACCCCGGCCGGACGCGCCGCGCTCACCGCGTGGCTCGCGGACGGTGGCACGGTCGTGGGCCGCGGCTCCGGCGGTGCGGCGTTCAACGCCGCCGCAGGTCTGCTCGACGTCACCGTCACCGCGGCCCGGGGTGACGCCAACGGCACCGTCGCGGTCGTCAACACGCCGGACAGCCCGGTGACCGGTGACGCCATCGACGTCTCGTTCGTCAGCTCCCCGCGCGTCTTCAGCAGCGTGGGCGCCGGGGTGCGTGTCGACCAGGAGCTCGCCGAGGGCGAGTTCCTCCTCTCCGGGCACTGGATCGGGTCGTCGGCCTTCGCCGGGCAGCCCGTCGTCGTGAGCGGCACAGCCGCGGGCGCCGACGTCACCCTGTTCGGCACCGAGCCGCTCTACCGCGACCACCCGAAGGGCATGTTCACGCAGGTCGCCGAGGCGCTCTGGCGCTGACCCGCCTGCCGCGACGCGCCGCCGTGCCGCGGACCCGGCACGGCGGCGCGTCCGCGTGGGCCCCGCGGCCTCAGCCCCCGGCGACCGACTGCACGACCTCCACGGTCGTGCCCGCGGGCACCGCGGTGGCCTGCCCGTCGAGGCGGCGCACCTCCTCGCCCGAGACGTAGACGTTGACGAAGCGCCGCAGCTCGCCGCGCTCGTCGCGGACGCGACGGGCCAGGGCCGGGTGCTGCTGCGCCAGCACGTCGAGGACCTCGCGCACGCTGACCGGCCCCGCCGCCGTCACGACGAGGTCGGTCTCCCGCGCCCCGCCGAGGTCCGCCGCGAGGGCCCTCGGCACCCGCACGCGCACCGTCGTCGCAGCCGGTGGGCCCGCGCCGGTCACGGCAGTCGGGCGGCGCGCACGCACAGGACGTCCGGCAGGCCGTCCGCGACACGCACGAAGCCGTCACCGCCGTCGCGCGACGCCCACACCTCACCCGAGCGGCTGCCGAGGTAGACCCCCGTCGGGTCGTCGTCGTCGACGCACGCGGCGTCGCGCAGCACGGCGTTCCAGTGCCCGTCCGGCAGCCCGTCACCGCAGGTTGTCCACGTGCGCCCGGCGTCGTCGGAACGGTGGACGGCGAGTCGACCGCCGGGTGGCACCCGCTCGGCGTCGGCGACGAGCGGGACGACCCACACGCGGCCGCCGGTGCGGGGGTCCGCGAGGACGGCGAACCCGAAGTCGCTCGGGAGCCCCTCGGCGATCGAGTGCCACGTGTCGCCGGCGTCGTCGCTGCGGTACACGCCGTGGTGGTTCTGGGCGTAGAGGCGCCGCGGGTCCTCGGCGTCGCGCGCGACCTTGTGCACGCACTGGCCGAACTCCGGCTCCGGTCCCGGCATGAAGTACGCGGAGATCCCCGTGTTGCGTGGCGCCCACGTCGCGCCGCCGTCGTCGCTGCGGTACACCCCGCCGGTGCTCATCGCGACGTGGACGGTGTCGTCGACAGGGCTCGGCAGCACCGTGTGCGCGGCGGCCCCGCCGTAGCCCGCGCCCCACTCCGAGCGGTGCGGGTGGTCCCACAGGCCGCGGACGAGGTCGAAGTGCTCGCCGCCGTCGGTGGACCGCCACACCGAGATGGGCTCGCACCCGGCCCACACGACTCCGGGGCGCTCTGCCGCGTCGGGACGGATCTGCCACACGCGCTCGAGCGCGGCGTCGGTGTCGTCGGGGAAGCGGATGGCCCCGTGGTCGGGCTCCTGCCACGTCGCGCCGAGGTCGTCGCTGCGGACGACGGTGGGGCCCCAGTGCTCGGAGCGGGTGCCGACGAGGAGGCGGGTGCGACCACCACGGGTGTCGAGGGCGACCGCGGGCACCTCGTGCATGAGCAGGTGCGGTTCGGAGAGCTGCCACGTGCGCCGGTCGTCGGTGGTGGCGAGCCACAGGCCCTTGCGTGTGCCGATCGCGAGAAGGGTCGTCATGACCGGTGGACCGTCACGGCGGCCCGGACTCATCGGTGGTCGCGCGACCCCTACCGGCGAACGGGCGGATGAGCCAGGCTCCCCCGGACGGCCGGGGCGCTCTTGCTCCTGTCCGCTCCGTCCGGAAAGGGTCGACCGTGCTCATCATCGGCGTTCTGCTCTGGGGAATGGTCACCGGCTGGATCGCGTGGGTGCTCCTGGGGCGCGGCACGGTGGCGTGGCCGCAGGCGTTCGTCGCCGGCGTCCTCGGCTCGTTCGTCGGGGGCCTCGGCGCCAGCCTGCTCGCGGGCGACGGGCTGGCCCTGCGTCCCAGCGGCATCATCGGCACCGTCGTGGGCGCGGTCGTCGTCCTCGTCGTCTGGGGCTGGTGGTCACGACGGCGACAGCCCGCCGCCTGACTCGTGTCCTGACACCGCCCGCACGGCGGCCGCCGCTGCCGCGGTGAGCGGCACGAACAGCAACGCGCCGGCGATGCCCCACAGCAGGCCGCCGGCGGTGACGGCGGCGAGGACGACGGCGGGGTGCAGCCGCAGCCGGCGACCCAGCACCCACGGCTCGACGACGTCGTTGCCGACCTGCTGGACGACGACGACGAGGAGCAGGGTGAGGGCCGCCGTCGTGAGGCCCCCGTCGACGAGCGCGACCGCGACGGCGACGGCACCCGCGACGAGCGCCCCGATGGTGGGGACGTAGGAGAGCACGAACTGGAGGACGGCGAGCGTCAGCACGAGGGGCACGCCGAGGAGCAGGAGGCCGAGCCCGATGCCGACGGCGTCGAAGAGCGCGACGACCGTGAGACCCCGGACGTACGAGCCGACCGTGCCCCACGCGGCGTCGCCGGCCTCACGGACCCTCTCCCGGGTCCCGGGACGGACCCGGTCGAGGGCCCAGCGCCACATGCGCGGGCCGTCCTTGAGGAAGAGGAACGCGAAGGCGAGGGTGAGGAACACCGCGACGAGGACCTCGAAGGCACCGGCGACGGCCGACAGCGCGTCGGTCGGGCTGGGGCCGTCCTCGCCGCCGCCGGCGCCCTCGCTCCCGCCGGCGCCCTCGCTCCCGCCGGCGCCCTCGCTCCCGCCGGCGCCCTCGCTCCCGCCGCCGGCTCCCCCTGTCGCCGCCCCCGGGGTCAGCTCGTTCGGGATGCCCTGCTGCAGCGGCGCCGGCAGCCGCTCGACCGCCTGGCCGAGGCTGTCCCGCAGCTCGGGCACCTGGTCGGCCACCCGCTCCCCCACGAGCCAGCCCAGTCCACCGCCCACGGCCAGGAGCACGAGGACGCCCGTGAGCGCGCTCACCCACCGGGGGACGCGTCGCTCGGCCGCCCTGTCGACCGCCGGCGCGAGGACACCCGCCACGAGCGCCCCGACCGCGAGCGAGACGACGAGGAGGGTGAGCGCGGAGACGAGCTGGCCGAGCAGCCACGCCGCGGCGCCGACGACCGCCGACAGCCCGGCGACGGTGGCGGCGCGCACGAGCCACGCCGGTGCCGGCAGGACGGGACGGCGAGGGGTGGGGTCCGCGTTGCTCACGTGTCGTACCTACCCCGTGTCACCAGCACCCACCACCCAGCGCGCAGGCGGGCGGATCCGTTCGCCGGCGCGTGCGCGGCGTTGCCCGGGGGACGGGCACCGGCCTAGCGTGGAGGCAGCAGAGCGAGGAGGCTCCCATGGCCGTCACAGTCGCCGGCGTCGGTCCGGTCGCGTCGCCGGGCCCCGCGCAGCACGCGGACCCGACGCCCTCGCCCCGGGTTCTCGTCGCCGCGCTGGGCGACACGGCCCACGGCGACGAGGGCTTCGGCGCCCACGTGCTGCGCGCCCTGCCGGCCGGGGACCTGGCCCCCCGCACCCACGTCGAGTACTACGGGACGGACTCCGAGCGGCTGCTCGCCGACCTGCGGGACGGCTGGGACGCGCTCGTGCTCCTCGACGCGCTGCCGGAGCGGGGCTGCCCCGGCGCCCTGCGCGTCGTCGACCTCGACGCCCGCCGGACCGTGACGGTCCGGCACGACCTCGACGCCGAGACCCGGGACCCGGGACCCCTCGTGAGCGCGGTGAAGCGTCTCGTCCCGCGCACGGTGCTCGTCGGCTGCGAGGTCGTCGACGCCGACGAGCGCCTTGGTCTCACCGGGGACGTCGAGGCGTGCGTGAGGCCCGCGGCACGCTTCGTCCTGTCGGTCCTCGAACGCCTCACCGGTCGCCGCTCCCCCGCGCTGCCCGACGAGATGCGCCCGGAGCACGTCCTGCGGCAGGGGTCCCGCACCGGCTGAGCGTCCGGCGGGGTCCGGGGCCAGGATGGGGCGATGCGAGTTCTCGTCGCCGGTGCCCACGGAAAGATCGCCCGTCTGCTCACCCGCCACCTGAGCGCCGACGGCCACGAGGTCGTCGGGCTCGTCCGCGACCCGGGGCAGGTCCCCGACCTGGAGTCCGACGGGGCCCGCGGTGTCGTCGTCGACCTCGAGCGCGCGGGCGCCGACGACGTCGCCGCCGTCGCGCAGGGCTGCGACGCCGTCGTCTTCGCCGCCGGCGCCGGACCCGGCAGCGGCGCCGCCCGCAAGGACACCGTCGACCGCGGCGCGGCCGTCCTCCTCGCCGACGGCGCCGAGGCGGCCGGGGTGCGCCCGTACGTGCTCGTGTCGAGCACCGGCGTCGGCGCGATGCAGGACGGTGCCCTTCCCGACGACGTCGGGGACGTGTTCCTCGCCTACCTGCAGGCGAAGGCGGCCGCCGAGGACGACGTCCTCGCCCGTCCCGGCCTCGCCGCGGTCGCCGTACGGCCCGGGTCGTTGACCGACGAGGCGGCGACGGGCCGGCTCCACCTCACGACCGGCGACGTCGACGGCTCGGTCCCGCGGGCCGACGTCGCCGCGCTGTGCGCGGCGCTTCTCGGCCGGCTCGTCGACGGGGAGGTGGTGGCCCCGGCCGTCGTCGGGGTCGTCGCCGGCGACGACGACCTCGGCACGGCGCTCGAGGGGATCCTCAGCCGCACGTGACGTCGACGGTGACCGACGTCGGTCCCCCACCGCGGAACAGCGCCGACATCCCGCGGTCCTCGAGCTCCAGCGGCCCCCGGAGCCGGTAGCCCTCCTGACCGTCCTGCCGGACGACGAGCTCCGCCTGCTGCCGACCGACCGTCGCGCGTGACTCCGACACCAGCTCCAGGTCGAGCCGGACGCCGTCGCCGCTGCCCTAGGGGACGTTCCGCGTGCTCCCCGGCACGACGGCGATCCCGGACGGCGCGCGTCCCCTCGGTACCCCCACCGACACCCCCCCTCCCCGGGCGCACCGTAGCCTTGCGTGGTGCCGGAGGGCGACAGCGTGTGGCGGGTCGCGCGTCGGCTGGACGCCCGGCTGAGCGGACTGACGCTGTCGGCCTCGGACTTCCGGGTGCCGCAGCACGCGACGGCCGACCTGTCGGGACGCCGCGTGCTCGACACGGTTTCCCGCGGCAAGCACCTGCTGACGCGCGTGGCGGGGGACGTCACCCTCCACACGCACCTGCGGATGGACGGTGAGTGGACCGTCCTCAGGCCGGGGAAGCACCTGCCGGCACGGCTCCGGCCCGACGTCCGCGTCCGCCTCGACACGAGCGACGGCCAGACCGCGTACGCCCTCCGCATGCCGGTGGTGGAGCTCGTGCGGACGAGCCGGGAGCACGAGGTGGTCGGCCACCTCGGCCCCGACCTGCTCGGAGAGGACTGGGACGCCGCGGAGGCCGTCCGGCGGCTGTCCGCCGACCCGGACCGCCCGCTCGCGGCGGCGCTGCTCGACCAGCGCAACCTCGCCGGGATCGGGAACCTCTGGGCCAACGAGCTGTGCTTCCTCCGCGGTCGCTCGCCGTGGACCCCCGTCCGTGACGTCGACCTGCCACCGCTCGTCGACCTCGCCCACCGCCTGCTGCGGTTCTCCGTGTCCGGCGCGCTGACCGGCCGGCGGACGGCCCAGGTCACGACCGGCGACCCGAGGCCCGGCCGCGACCACTGGGTCGCGGGTCGCGCGGGGCGACCCTGCCTGCGGTGCGGGACCGTCGTCCGTGTCGTCGCGGAGGTCCCGGGCGACGCCGAGCGTCGGCGCACGTGGTGGTGCCCCCGGTGCCAGCCGGGGCCTTCGCCCGGAAACGTCCCCTGACAAGGATCTGTGACGGATGCGTGCACGGGCCGTGACCTGCGGAGACGCCGTTACGCCGCGTGGGTGAGTCGTGCCCGGAGGTGCAACACGAACTGTGTGTGATCGATGAACTACTTGTCGTGGCGGCAGGGTGCCGCTCGTCGAGAGGAGACACGGATGTCGCGTACCCAGCTCCGCCGCACGGCGGCCAAGGTCGTCGTCGCCACCGCCCCGATCGTCGCGCTCGTCGCGACGGCCGGCGCCGGCATCAAGTGGGGGTGACCGTGCAGGACCCCACGGCCGAGGACGCGGCCACCGCGCCCGGCTACAAGTGGTGACATCGAGGTGAGATCCCGCAGCGGGACCGACGGGAGCGGGGCGGCTGTCCGCCCCGCTCCTGTCGTGCGTCCGGCGTGGCTGCTGCCGCTCTACGCGTGGGGTGTCGCGACCGTGGGGGTCGCCGGCGCGGCGGTCGTCGTGGTCGCACACCCGCCGCTGGAGCAGCTGCCGGTCCACCCGCTGCCCCTCCTCGTGCTCGTGGCGGCGCTCGTCCTCGGAGAGCTGTTCCCCATCCCCGTCGCCCGAGGTGACGCGACGACGTCCAACGTCACGATCTCGACGACCTTCGCCGTCGCGCTCGTCGTCCTCGGACCGCTCTCGGTCGTCCTCGTGGCCCACCTCGCGGCCGTCCTGCTGGACGACGCCCGTCGACACCGCCCGCCGCTGCAGATGGCGTTCAACGCCGGCCAGTACGCGCTGTGCCTGCTGGGGGCGCGCTTCGTGTGGTCGGCGCTGTCCGGCGAGGCGGTCCTCGGCGGATACAGCGGCTTCGACGCCGCGACCCTCGGCGCAGCCGTGGCGGCCGGGGTGACCTTCACGTTCCTCAACCACGTGCTCGTCGGGATCGTCGTCGCCCTGTCGAGCGCCATCCCGGTCGAGCGGGCGCTCGTCGACGACCTGCGCTTCACCACGGAGACCAGCGTGGTGCTCGTCGGCATGGCCCTCCTGACGTGCCTCGTCGCCGAGCACGCGATCATCATGCTGCCGCTCGTGGGCCTGCCCATCCTCGCCGTCCGGCGCAGCGCGCAGATGGCGGCGCTGCGCGAGCAGCAGGCGATGCGCGACCCCCTCACCGGCCTCGGCAACCGCGCCAGCCTGCAGGCCCGGATGTCCCGGCTGCCGCACCGGTCGCCCGGCACCGCCGCGATCCTCCTCATCGACCTCGACCACTTCAAGGACGTCAACGACTCCCTCGGTCACGAGGTCGGGGACCGGTTGCTCGTCGAGGTCGCCACCCGCCTGTCGTCGATCGCACCTGCTGGTGCGCACGTCGTCCGGCTCGGCGGGGACGAGTTCGCCGTCCTCGTGACCGGCACCGGCGCTGACGCCCGCATCGTCGCGGAGTCCACTGCGGCGGGGATCCTCGACGCCATGCGGACGCCCGTCGACGTCGGCGGGACCCGTCTCGCGGTGCAGGGCTCGATCGGCGTGGCGGTCCTCGACACCGGCACGGAGGCCGGCGACCTCCTCACCCACGCCGACATCGCGCTGTACGCGGCCAAGGCCGAGCGTGCCCGCTTCTCGGTGTACGAGCCCCTGCAGCACGGCACCGACCACGAGAAGCTCACGCTGCTCACCCGGCTCCACGACGCCGTGGGCGCCGGCCGCCTCGAGGTCGCCTACCAGCCGCAGCTGGACGCCACCGACGGACGGCTGCGCTGCGTCGAGGCGCTCGTCCGCTGGCACGAGGACGACCTCGGCCCGATCCCGGCGTCGACCCTCGTCAGCCTCGCGGAGAACTCGGGGCTCATCGACCAGGTCTTCGACCACGTCCTGCGGACCGCGGCGCGTGACGCCGCGATGTGGCGTGCGGCGGGCAGCCCGGTAGACGTCGCCGTCAACCTCTCCGCGCGGCAGCTGTCCGACCTCGCCCTGCCCCAGCGCGTCAGCGCGATCCTCTCCCAGAACGGGCTGCCGCCCGGCTCCTTCGTCGTCGAGGTGACGGAGACGAGCCTCCTGGTCGACGAGAAGCGGGCGGACGTGGTCCTCGAGGGCCTCCGTCAGGTCGGGGTGCGGCTGTCGATCGACGACTTCGGCACCGGGCACTCGTCCCTGCGCCGGCTCACCGACATGGCCGTCGACGAGCTGAAGATCGACCGCAGCTTCGTCGAGGACCTCGCGTCGGGCCGTCGGGACGACGTCCTCGTCAAGACCATGGTCGACCTCGCGGCGAACCTCGGCATCGAGACCGTCGCCGAGGGCGTGCAGTCCGAGGCCGTCGCGGCCCGCCTGGCCGCGCTCGGCTGCGACCGGCTCCAGGGGTACTACCTCTCGCGACCGGTCTCGGCGCGCGCGATCCAGTCGATGCTCGTGAGCGCCGGTGCGGCCCTGCCCGGGTGGGCCCGCGCCAGCGGGACGTTGGCGCTGCTGCCGCAACCGCGGCGGCTCCACCGCACCACGGGCTGAGCGTCTCCGGCGCCCCGTCAGCCGGGCACCGACAGAAGCGCCGTCACCTCCGCGTCGGTCGTCTGGTCGAACCGGTCGTACCAGAGGCTCACCGCCCGGAGGTCGGGCGGCACCAGGGGGCAGACGACGTCGTCGGCGAGGTCGCCGAGTGCGCGGACGGCATCCGGCGGGCCGACGGGGACGGCGAGGACGAGCCGACGCGGCCGGGCCTCGCGCAGCCGCAGCAGCGCCGCGGCCGCGGTCGCGCCCGTCGCGAGCCCGTCGTCGACGAGCACGACGTCCCGTCCGGCGACGTCCGGCAGGGGCCGGTCGCCGCGGTACGCAGCGGCCAGGCGGCCCGTCTCCGTGCGGGCCTCGTCGACGGCGCGCGCTCGCACCTCCGTGGGCAGCGACCGCCCCTCCCGCGTGAGGTACGGGTCCCCGGCGCCCTCGGCGACCGCCCCGAGCGCGACCTCCGGCTGGTGCGGGAGCGTCACCTTGCGCGCGACGAGCACGTCCGCGCGCGTCCCGAGAGCCGCTGCGACGGGCACGGCGACTGGCAGCCCGCCGCGCGGCAGGGCGAGGACGACCGGAACCTCGAGCGCGAGATCCGCGACGGCGCCCGCCAGCCGCTCCCCCGCGTCGGTCCGGTCCCGGTAGCGCATGTCGCACCTCCGCGTCCGAGTCTCGTGCACGACCCGCATCCGGTGAAACGGTCGCGGACCTCGCGAGCAGGGGTGGAGGGTGTGCGCCTGTGGCACGGTCGAGCGATGCGCACCGACCGCCCAGCCCTCGCTCTCCGTGCCGTCGCCGTCCTCGCGGCCTCGGCCGCGCTCCTCAGCGGCTGCGCCGGCGACGGGGACCCCGGCGAGGCGGAGACGGGTGTGCCGCTCAACGTGGGGACGGCGGACCCGGCCGCGTCCCCGACGGCCGAGTTCCCCTGACCGTCGCGTCGCGGCCCGCCAGCAGCGCGGCAGCCGTGACCGCGACGCCGCGGTCGGGGTCGTCACGCAGCGCGGTCGCGGCCGCCTCCGCCGCGGGTACGGGCAGCTCGAAGAGAGCTGCCGCGAGACGGCGCCGTGCCGCCACGGGCGCTCCGACCAGCTCCTGCACCACTGTCGCCACCACGTCGTCGTCCTCGCTCACGCCGTCGGGGTCCACCAGCCGGGCGAGCACCTCCGCCGCCTCGACGTCGCGATTGCCGTCGCGGACGAGCCGCACGAGCGCGGGCACGACCTCGCGGTCCCCGCGCCTGCCCCGGGCGAGGACCGCAGCGGCGGCCACCGCCGGGTCCACGTGTCCGTCGAGGCGGGCGAGCGCCTCCGTCGCTGCCGTCGATCGGATCGCCCCGAGCGCGGTCACCGCCCGGCGCCGGCGATCGTCCGCCTCCTCGACGAGCGCGGCCTCGAGCGGCCGGACGGCTACGTCGCCCGAGCGCGCGAGCGCCCACGTGAGCGCTCCCGCGACGTGCGGGTCGGGCTCGGTGAGCAGGGCCTCGACGAGGACGGCGACCTCCACGGGCGCGGGTCGATCGAGCGACAGCGCGAG
The DNA here is from genome assembly GCF_037860835.1 of Aquipuribacter nitratireducens. Lineage (NCBI taxonomy): Bacteria > Bacillati > Actinomycetota > Actinomycetes > Micrococcales > Intrasporangiaceae > Aquipuribacter > Aquipuribacter nitratireducens. Next base: position 351,454 of record NZ_JBBEOG010000003.1, read on the forward strand.
GCGCTGCCGGGTCGACGGGTCGGGTGCGTCCAGACCCCGGAGCAGAGCGGTAGCCGCGAGCACGTCGTCCCAGTCTGTCGGGGTGCTGTCGCGAAGCCGCGTGAGCCTGTGCAGCAGCTCCGTGTCGCGCTCCAGTCGCTCCTCGACCTGCGCCACCAGCTGCTCGACCACCGGTCCGGGGGAGAACGAGGGGCGCTGCAGGGCTGCGGCGACCTCTGCCAGCCGGAGGCCGAGCGAGCGCAGCGCCTCGACCCACAGCAGTCGCTCGAGGTCCCCGTCGGAGTACCGCCGGTAGCCGCCCGCTGTCCGCCCGGACGGCGTCACGAGACCGAGCCGGTCGTAGTGGCGCAGCATCCGGGCGCTCACCCCGGAGCGCCGCGCCACCTCGCCGATCAGCACAAGTGAAGGGTGTCACCGTCCGGCCGGGGCGGCACCGGCGCACCGTGCAGCGCCACGACCCTGCGGGCCTGGGCGACGGCGACCTCGCTATCGGCGGAGGGGTCCTCCGCCAGACGCTGCGTCGCCAGCGCGTGCGCTCGGACGCGGTCGTCCCCGGAGCGGCTCGCACGCCGCACCACCTCCGTGGCGCTCGCCCCGAGGGCGACGAGGGCACGGCTCAGGCTCAGCCGTACGTCCCGGTCTCCGCGCCCCAGCTGCGACGCGAGGACCGCGGCGAGGTCGTCCTCGTCACCTTCTGGCACCAGGGTGATCGCCGCCCGCCACGCGGCCCGGGCGACGTCGTCGTCCCGGTCGGTGAGGATCCGGCGCGTCACCACCGGCCAGGCCCGGACGTCGGCGAGCTTCGACAGCGTGTGGAGCGCCTGGCTGCGTGCCTGGGCGACGGGCGAGCCCACCTCGCGGAGGAGCCGGTCGACGACGGTGCTGCGGTCCTGACGGATGAGCGCCCACGACAGCATGTCGCGGACGTAGGCGTCGGGTTCCACCGAGCACCGCTGCACGAGCGGCTCGATCAGGTCGGGGTGAGGTCGCGCCCCTGCCGCCATGGCAGCGGCCAGCCGCGCGGAGGGGGTGGTGGCGGCCAGGGTCCGCAGTTCAGGCATGACCCCAGGGAAGACGTTGTCAGGGTGACAGGGTCAAGTCGGCGTCCCGGCGGTCCCGCCCGTCAGCTCTGCGCACGGGTCTCCCTCGCGGCACGCGATGGTCGGCGCCGGGACGACGACCCCCGCAACCGCCTCCTCACATGTCGCGGTAGCGCCGGGCGCCGGCGGCAGCGGTCGCGAGCTCGTCGACGCCGACCGGGCGCGGGCCCTTGGACCAGTCCGACGGGTCCGCCGCGTACACCGTGCCGTAGGCGCTCGTGTCGCGCTGGGTCCGCCACCCCTCCGAGAGCGGACCCAGGTCGTGCGTGTCGTAGCCGATCTCGTCGAGCAGGCGCGCCACGGTCGCCTTCGCGGCCTCGTCGTCGCCGGCGATCGCGAGGGCGCTGCGGTCCTCGGCGCCGGCCGGCCGGGCGAGGGCTCCGAGGTGCTCGAAGTAGATGTTGTTGAACGCCTTGACGACGTGGGACTCCGCGAGGTGCTCCTGCAGCAGCTCCGACGTCGTCGTGGCCTCGTCGTCCAGCGCGGGGAACCGCCCGTCGCGCTCGGGGTAGTAGTTCATGGTGTCGATGACGACCGAACCGGCCAGGGGCCCGGTCGGCACGTCCCGGTAGGCGGACAGCGGGATCGTGACGACGACCACGTCAGCGCCCGTCGCGGCCTCCTCGGTCGTCCCGGCGCGCGCGCCGTCGCCGATGTCGGCCACGAGGTCGGCCAGCGTGTGCGGACCCCGGCTGTTGCTCATGACGACCTCGTGGCCCGCCGCGACCGCCAGGCGCGCGACCGTGCTGCCGATGTTCCCGCTGCCGATGAAGCCCCACGTGGTCATGTCCGAGCGAGCAACGGCCGGCGCTACCTCATTCCCGGCGGGGACCCCCTGGTGCTGCGACGGGCGCGTCCCCGCCGCGCGGCAGGAGTCGGAGCCCGGCGGGCTCCTCGACGGCGGGAGCCTGCGCTGCGACGAGGACGTGCTCCCCTCGCAGGCGACCCACCTCGGCGACGACGTGACCGCCCGCCGCGCACGTCCACGGCACGGGTCCGGCGGCGTCGCCCGGTGCCATGGGCGCGCTGTGCTCCGCGCACCTCGGCCAGCGACCGTGCACGATCTCGGCGAGATGGTCCTCCCCCGCGGACAAGAGGGCCGCCACGGCGGCGCGGAGCGACGGTGCCTCCAGCGGCGCGACCCCGAACACCCCCCCTCCTGCCAGGGTCTCGACGGCGACCTCGATCGTGGGCACCGGTGGACGTCCGGCCTGCGGGGCGTCCGGCCGCTCCGTGACGTGCTCGGCGGCGACCACCGTCCACACCGTCACCTCGCCGAGCGTGCGGGCGAGGTCGGCGGCGACCAGCGAGGCCGCCTCGCGGTACACCGACACGCTCCTGTCGACCAGCCGGCGACGCTCGAGGAGCTCCTCCTCGTCGCGCACCAGCCACGACCCGGGGCCGCCCTCACGCTGCCACGCGACCCAGTGGTCGAGCACGGCGTGCAGCTGCGCGGGCGCGACACCGGTCGCACCGCCGGTCGCGACCCGCAGGTCCCCGTACTGCACGACCACGTCGCCGTCGAGCACGTCGACGGACCAGGGCTCGACGACTCCGCGCTCCCTGTCGATGCGGTGCGCCGCGTCGGCAGCGGCGTCGCGCCAGGCGTCGGCGACCGGGGACCCGTCGTTGGGTTGTGCCACCCCACGAGGATGCCGGACGGGCACCGGGCCCGCCGCTCGCGACCGAGCAGGCGGGGTCAGGACGTACTCGCGCGGGCGCCCGCTACTCAACCACCGCCCAGGGTCTACTCAACCTGCCCTGTCGACCTGGGCCGCCCCGCCGCCCGCTCCCTAGCGTCGGGTCGTCCCCTCACCGCGACGGCAGCGGACGGTCGGCCGGTGCCGCCCGACCGGAAGGAGAACGACCATGCCCAGCCACCACGCCGGCGTCGCACGACAGGCCGCCGCGGTCCTCGCAGCACCTCTCGCGACGGGGGTCATGCTCGTCGCCGTCACACCGCCCGCAGCAGCGGACCCCCCGGAGCGGTTCCGGATCAGCTACTCGCTCGTCGAACAGGACCCCTGCGACCCGGGGACGCTCATGACGGTGTCCTTCGAGCTCGACGCCGCCGCGCACGAGCACGAGACCATGACGCTCGAGAAGGGGCACATCGACATCACGACGTCGGACGGCTACGTCGGCAGGGACACCTTCACGGCCGTCGCCACGCCGAGCACCTTCGTGATCAGTGAGCAGGCGGTGGTCGCGAACCCGGACACCGGTGCCCGGTTCAAGGTCCAGTTCGTCGTCGTCGAGAGCGCGCAGGGGCTGGTGGTGGACCGTACGTCGTTCACGTGCCTGCGCGCCCCGGCGACCTGAGCCCACGGGGTCACGGGCAGGCAGACCTGCACGACGGCCCGCAGGTCGTGACCTGCGGGCCGTCGTCCACGGAGGGCGTCAGCCGACGGCGGCCTGCCACGTCCGCAGGTCGGCGACCTTCTCCGCCAGCAGGGCGTTGGCGTCCTCGTCCTTCACGTGCGCCCGCACCTGGGCGGCCGCGGCCGCGAGCCGCTCCGCCGCCTGCTCGTTCGCACCGTCGTCGGCGAGGACCCGGGCGCGCTCGAGCTGCTTGGTGATCTGCCCGGCGGCGTGCGCGTCGACGCTGCCGTCGTCGACGAGGTCGGCGATGAGCCCGTCGACCTCCTGCCACGTCACGCAGTCGCCACCGCCGTCGACCGCCCCGGCCGACCACTCGATCCCCCCGAGCAGGTGCTCGAGGAAGGCGGGCTCGGTGTAGGAGGCCTCGGTGTGCCCGCCCGCGGTGTACCAGGACCGGGCGCCCTCGAAGTTGTGGCACCAGGCGAGCGGGTGGTCCGTCCCCATGGCGGAACGGCCCGGGTCGTACGTCGTCTCGTCGATGTTCGTCAGCACCCGCACGTCGGGGCGCGGGGAGACGTTGAAGTTGTACCACTCGTCGAAGCGGGTCCACGTGGCGTCGAGGTGGTCGGTCGACGGGTGCGTCCGGTCCTCGACGACCTGGGTCGCCACCTGCTGACGCGGGTGACCGACGAAGCGCGCGCTGCCGCCGGTCAGCTCGCTGTACCAGGGGATGGTGTGCATGGAGTCGGTTGCGGCGTGCACGCCGGCGAAGCCGCCACCGCCGCGGATGTAGCCCTGGAACGCCGCGAGCTCCGAGGCGTCGAGCAGGGTGGGACGGGCCGGGTCGAGGTTGTTCGTCCCGTCGACGGTCGAGACGAAGACGACCGTCGCGTACTGCTCGAGGTCGGCGGCGCTGGTGAACGGCGTGCTCTCGAGCGTCCGCTCGGGCTGGCCCGGCGACCAGCCGACCGGCGGGTCCCAGACGTCGACGGTGAAGCCGTTCGCCTCACCCAGGGCGATGATGGCGCTCGTCGCCTCGTCGATGCTGCTGTGGCGGAACCCGAGGGTCTTGCCGACGACGAGCACCTCGTAGTCGTCGGTCTCCGCACTCGCCGGGCCGGCGGCCACGAGCGGGAGGGCCAGCGCGGCGACGCCGACAGCGGCAGCCGCTGCGGTGAGCCTGCGGTGAACGGGCATGGGGGCCTCCTTGCCTCCTGTGATGAAAGTCGTCGGCTTCGACGACCACTTTTGAACGTAGGATGGCGGAAGCCGAATTGCAATGTCCTGTCGACAAACTATTCAGGGATCGAGGAGGTGGTCCGGGTCATGACCGGAGCGACGACGCCCCGTGTCCCGCGCGACGGCGAGGCCCGCCCAGGGCGGGTGGTCGGAGCCCTCGTCGCCGGTCTCGCCCTCGGCGCGGCCGCCGTGCTGCTCGTCGGGGCGGTCGCACCCGGCGACGACGTGGTGCCCGCAGCCGGGCCCCCCTCGCCCGAGCCCGGCTCGATCGAGGCGGTGGCCGCCGAGCTCGCCGAGGCGCAGCGGGAGGAGAGCGCCGTGCTCGTCGCGGACCTCGTCGACGCCGCGACGATCGCGCACGGGGACGTCGAGGGAGTGCTGCGCGGGCTGGCGGACGTCGCCCCGCCGGGCGCCGCGACGGCCGCGGCAGCCGGATCCGACGAGCTGGCCGGCTGGCGTGCCGACCTCGGGGCGGCTCGCGAGGCGCTGGAGGCGACGGGCCGCGGGACCGACGACCAGGCGCTCACCCGCCAGGCCTTCATCGGTGCTGTCGAGCTCCTGGACGACGCCGTGACCGCCGCGGGGGACGCGGACGGCGAGGATCGCGCTGCGACCCTGACGGCGCAGCGCACCTCCGCGGTCGACCTGTGGCTCGCCGCCGCCGCCCGGCTCGACGGGCTCGCCCTCGACGCCGGTGGCGAGCACGTCCACCTGTTCCTCGCCGAGGACGGCGACCGCGACTCCGTGCCGCTGGAGTTCCGTGGCGATGGGCGCGAAGACGGGCACGAGGACGACTGACCGTCGGCCGAGCGAGCGGGCCACGGCGTCGGCCTACCCGGCGGAAGGCGGGCGCTGCCACGATGGGGTGATGCACGGGGACGCCGCCGTCCAGGTCCGCCCGGCGGGCGACCTCCACCGCCGTCGGGCGGCGCACCTGTACGGCCTCATCCTCGTGGGCTCGGTGCTCGTCACCGTGTCCGACGACTACCGGCTGCTCCGCGTCGGTGTCGTCCTCGGAGCGACGCTCGCCGTCTACTGGGCCGCTGAGAGCTATGTGCACTGGAACGCCGCCCGTGCCCAGGCCGGGAGACCGCTCACCCGCGCCGAGACGACCGCGATCGTGCGCGACGGCTGGCCCCTCGTGGCCGCCGGCGGCATCCCGCTGCTGTGCCTGGCGATCGAGGCCGTGCTGACCGTCGACACGGCCCTCGCAGTCCGAATCACGCTCCTGGTCAACGCGGTACTGCTCTTCCTCACCGGCTTACGGGCCGGCAGGTCGGGCGGCCTCACGGGGGCGCGACTGTTTCTCGACGCCGCCCTGGCCGGTCTGCTGGGGCTCGTCCTCGTCGTCCTCAAGGCGCTGCTCCACTGAGGCGCCGCCGCCGGGACGCGACGACGCACGTGCAGTCGCTGGCCCGGCTCGCTCGGCCCACCGGAGCTCGGCTGTCCCTCGGCGCGACGGGAGGGCTGCCGGAGCGCCGGACGCCCCGGTCCCGCTCAGGGACCGGGGCGACCGGTCGGTCCGACTCGCTGACGGTCGGCGTGTCGCGTCAGAGGAGCATCAGCTGCAGCCGCTCGTGCTCCCGCAGCCCTCGCACACGTAGCAGGAGCCGGCGGGACGCATCTTCACCCCGCAGGTCAGGCACATGGGGCTGTCCTGCGTGCGGCCCTGGATGGCCTCCATCAGCTCGGCCGAGGAGTGAACCTGTGCGGGCAGCGGAGTCGCCGCGGCCGGTGCTGCGTGTGCCGGGGCGGGCGACGCCGTCGCCGCCTCGACCTTGCGCGCCGGCTCGACGGGCGCCGACTGGGCGAGGACGTCCGCGTCGTACTCGCCGTCGTCGTCGGCGTCGTACTCGTCGACCGGCTCGTAGGAGCCCGTCTCGAGCTGCCGCTGACGCTCCTCCGCGGTGTGGATGCCCAGTGCCGACCGGGTCTCGAACGGCAGGTAGTCGAGCGCGAGACGGCGGAAGACGTAGTCCATGATCGACGCCGACATGCGCACGTCCGGGTCGTCGGTGAGGCCGGCAGGCTCGAAGCGCATGTTCGTGAACTTCTCGACGTACGTCTCGAGCGGGACCCCGTACTGCAGGCCGATCGACACCGCGATCGAGAAGGCGTCCATCATCCCCGCGAGCGTCGAGCCCTGCTTGCTCATCTTGAGGAAGAGCTCGCCGAGGCCGTCGTCCGGGTACGACGAGCTGATCATGTAGCCCTGGGCGCCGCCGACCGTGAAGGACGTCGTGTTCGCCGGACGCTTCTTCGGCAGGCGCCGGCGGACCGGCCGGTACTCGACCTTGACCTCCTCGGTCGCGGCCGGGGTGCCGGACTCCTTGGCCGAGGAGCCGCTGCTCAGCGGCTGGCCGACCTTGCAGTTGTCGCGGTAGATGGCGAGGGCCTTGAGCCCGGCCTTCCACCCCTCGTAGTAGACCTCGGCGACCTCCTCGACCGTCGCCTCCTCCGGCATGTTGACCGTCTTGGAGATGGCGCCGGACAGGAAGGGCTGGACCGCGGCCATCATCCGCACGTGGCCCATGGGCTTGATGGAGCGCGTGCCGATGGCGCAGTCGAAGACCTCGTAGTGCTCCGGACGCAGGCCGGGTGCGTCGACGACGTGACCGTGCTCGGCGATGTACGCGACGATCGCCTCCACGGTCTCCTCGGTGTAGCCGAACTTGCGCAGCGCCCGCGGGATCGTCTGGTTGACGATCTGCATGGACCCGCCGCCGACGAGCTTCTTGAACTTCACGAGGGAGAAGTCCGGCTCGATGCCCGTGGTGTCGCAGTCCATCATGAAGCCGATGGTCCCCGTGGGGGCGAGCACACTGGCCTGGCTGTTGCGCCAGCCGTTCTCCTCCCCCGTCCTGTTGCCCTCCGCCCACGCCGTGGTCGCGACGGCGTGCACCGCCTTGTCCATCGGGTGCAGGGTGCGGATGGCGTCGTTCGCGGCCTGGTGCTTGCGCATGACGCGCTTGTGCGCCTCGGCGTTGCGCGCATAACCGTCGTACGGCCCGACGACCCCGGCGAGCTCCGCCGAGCGCTTGTACGACACCCCCGTCATGAGGCTCGTGATGCTCGCGGCGAGCGCACGACCGCCGTCGGAGTCGTACGCGAGACCCGACGCCATGAGCAGCGCGCCGAGGTTGGCGTAGCCGATGCCGAGCTGCCGGAAGGCACGCGTCGTCTCGCCGATCGGGTCGGTCGGGAAGTCGGCGAAGCAGATGGAGATGTCCATCGCGGTGATGACGAGCTCGACGCTCTTGGCGAACTGCTCGGCGTCGAAGGTGCCCTCGCTCGTGAGGAACTTGAGCAGGTTGAGGCTCGCGAGGTTGCAGCTGGAGTTGTCGAGGTGCATGTACTCGCTGCACGGGTTGGACGCGTTGATGCGACCGGACTCCGGCGTGGTGTGCCAGTCGTTGATGGTGTCGTCGTACTGGATGCCGGGGTCGGCGCACTCCCACGCCGCCTGCGCGATCTTCTGCCACAGCGAGCGGGCGTCGACGGACTCGATGACCTCGCCAGTGCCCCGGGCCCGTAGACCGAAGTCGGTGCCGTTCTCCACGGCCCGCATGAACTCGTCGGACACGCGGACGGAGTTGTTGGCGTTCTGGTACTGGACGCTCGTGATGTCGCGCCCGCCGAGGTCCATGTCGAAGCCGGCGTCGCGCAGCGCGCGGATCTTGTCCTCCTCGCGCGCCTTCGTCTCGACGAACTCCTCGATGTCGGGGTGGTCGACGTCGAGCACGACCATCTTCGCCGCGCGGCGCGTGGCGCCGCCGGACTTGATGGTGCCGGCGGAGGCGTCGGCACCGCGCATGAACGACACGGGGCCGGACGCGGTGCCGCCGGAGCTCAGCAGCTCTTTCGAGGAGCGGATGCGGGAGAGGTTGAGCCCCGCCCCGGAGCCGCCCTTGAAGATGCGCCCCTCCTCGCGGTACCAGTTGAGGATCGAGTCCATGGTGTCGTCGACGGCGAGGATGAAGCACGCGCTCACCTGCTGCGGGGCCGGGGTGCCGACGTTGAACCACACCGGGCTGTTGAAGCTGAACACCTGGTGCAGCAGCATCCACGTGAGCTCGTGCTCGAAGACCTCGGCGTCGTCGTCGGTCGCGAAGTAGCCGTGGTCCTTGCCGGCCTTCGTGTACGTGAGGACGACCCGGTCGATGAGCTGGCGGAGGCTCCGCTCGCGCGACTCCGAGCCGACGGCGCCGCGGAAGTACTTCGTCGTGACGATCGAGGACGCGTTGACCGACCAGAAGTCGGGGAACTCGACCCCCCGCTGCTCGAAGATCGTCTCGCCGGTCTTCCAGTTGGTCTGGACGACGTCGCGGGACTCCCACGTCACCTCGTCGTACGGGTGCACCCCGGGGGTGGTCCACACCCGCTCGACGGTGATGCCGCGCGCGGCCGGCTTCTTCTGACGCTGCGAGGCGGTCTCGGTCATGGGCGCTCCCCTGGTGCGTGGTGGTCGGTGGCTCGGTGCTCGTGGGTGCGGTGCGGATCGTGCGGTGGGTCAGGTGGTGTGCTGCTCGCGCTCGACGCGCAGCAGGGCGATCGCCTGCTCGAAGTCCTCGAGCGAGTCGAAGGCGCGGTAGACGCTCGCGAAGCGGAGGTAGGCGACCTCGTCGAGCTCCCGGAGTGGACCGAGGATCGCGAGGCCGATGTCGTGGGCGTCGATCTGGGCGAGGCCGGTCTGCCGCACGGCCTCCTCCACCCGCTGGGCGAGCAGGGCGAGGTCGTCCTCGGTGACCGGACGCCCCTGGCAGGCCTTACGGACGCCGACGAGGACCTTGTCGCGCGAGAACGGCTCGGTGGCCCCCGAGCGCTTGACGACGATGAGGCTCGCCGACTCCAGCGTCGTGAACCTGCGGTCGCAGTCCTGGCACTGACGGCGCCGGCGGATGGCCGTCCCGTCGTCGGTGGTCCGCGAGTCGACGACCCTGGAGTCGTCGTTGCGGCAGAACGGGCACCGCATGTGGAGCTCCTCTCCCGCCGCGACCCCCGGCGGCTCACCCTGGTCGGCTGTGGACCGACCTGTGTGCCGCCTGTTGATACCCGGTGTGTCGGTGTGGACACGGTGTGGACCAGATGTGGACGAACGACATCCGTGTAACTACTAGATGTTGTGCCAACCGTAACACCGGCAACCGACAACGCAAGCGGTCTCCTGGAACTCGCCGGACGTGTCGTGCGACCCGCCGCGACCCGGCCGGCTCAGCGGGTGGGGACGAGCAGGCGGTCCCCCACTGCCACCGCCGTGGACGACAGCTCGTTGAGTGCGACGACGTCGTGCACGACCGAGCGGGGGTCGCGGTGGGGCGCGTGCTCGCGCGCCAGCGCCCACAGCGTGTCGCCGGGTCGGACACTCACCGGCACCGGCGCGAGCTCGTCGAGGTCCACCGACCCCACCGATCCCGGCGCACCGGAGACGACACCCGGCCGCCCGTCACCGGCCGAGGCGCCGGGGGCGACGCCGGTCGCGACGGCCATCCACACGAGGAGGACGGAGAGCGCGACCGCCACGGTGGTGAGGCCCCACGAGAGCCCTCGCACGAGCCGGCGCCCGCGACGGGTCAGCCGCAGGCCGCGGAGCTCGTGGTGACGAAGGGTGGCGGTGCTGGTCATGAGTCCTCCTGGGTGGACGCGTGTTCGGTCGTCCTGGCCGTGTCGAACACCTGTACGTTAACCTGAGGTCGAGACATTGTCGAGCGCATGTTCGAAGCGCGGCGCGCTGCGAGCGACACGCGCGGCGGGGTGCTTGTGAACAGGTGTTCGACGCCATAGCGTCGATCACGTCGGCTGGGGAGCACGCACCGAGCCAACGACAGGGGTCGGACACAACCGGCGCGGAGCCGGTCGCGGAGCGGAGGAGCACATGGCAACGACGGACCTCGAGGGGCTGACCGAACGGCAGCGCCGGGTGCTCGAGACCATCCGTGAGGCGGTCCAGCGACGCGGCTACCCGCCCTCGATGCGCGAGATCGGTGAGGCGGTAGGTCTCACCTCCCCCAGCAGCGTCGCGCACCAGCTCGCGACCCTGGAGCGCAAGGGCTACCTGCGTCGGGACCCCAACCGGCCGCGGGCGATCGAGGTCGTCCACCCCGACGACGGTCGCCGCCGGCCCGCCCCGACGGGGGACGTGCGGGCCGAGGTCGTGGAGGAGGCGCCGGAGCGGACGTGGCGCTCCGGGGCGCACGACGAGGGCAGCGCCCTGCCGAGCGCGAGCATGGTGCCGCTCGTCGGCCGGATCGCCGCGGGCGGTCCGGTGCTCGCGGAGGAGGTCGTCGAGGACGTCTTCCCCCTCCCCCGGCAGGTGGTGGGTGACGGGGTGCTGTTCCTCCTGCAGGTGGTCGGCGACTCGATGGTCGACGCCGCCATCTGCGACGGCGACTGGGTCGTGGTCCGGCAGCAGCCCGTCGCCGAGAACGGCGAGATCGTCGCGGCGATGATCGACGGCGAGGCGACGGTGAAGACGTACCGGAAGCGGGACGGCCACGTCTGGCTCATGCCGCACAACCCGGCGTACACGCCTATCCCGGGAGACGACGCGACCGTGCTCGGCAAGGTGACGGCGGTCCTCAGGCGGGTGTGAGGAGCGCCTGGGCCGCCCGGGCGACGTCCGCGCTGTCGTTCCACAGGTGGAACGACAGCCGTGCGCGACCGGCCCGGGACGCGACCGAGCACCCGGCCGCGACGAGCCGTCGCACGAGACCGCCGTTTGGGTCGTCGACGGAGACGACCGGGCGGCCCTGTGGGGACTCGCCCAGGAGCGTCCGCAGCTGGTCGGCGAGGGCGGGCCCGTGCCGGTGCCGGACCTCCGCCGGCACCTCGAGCACAGCCTCGAGCGACGTCCGGGCGCCCACCCAGGCCAGCCAGACGGGGCTCACGTCGAAGCGACGGGCGTCGCGCGCGAGCCGTAGCCCGGGGCCGTACACCGAGGCCCACACGTCGTCGCCCGCGTACCAGCCGGCGTTGTGGCCCGACAGACGCTCCGACGCCTCCGGTCGGACCGTGAGGAACGCGGCGCCCCGCGGGGCGCACAGCCACTTGTAGGCGCTGCACACGGTGACGTCCCACCGCCCGGCGTCCACCGGCAGCCAGCCGGTCGCCTGCGTCGTGTCGCAGACGGTGAGGGCGCCGATGTCGGCGGCCGCCGTCACGACGTCGTCGGCGGCAGCGAGGCGCCCGTCGGCGGACTGGGCGAGGGAGAACACGACGGCGTCCGGTCGGGCGCGGGCGATCTCGTCGGGCAGGCGGTCGAGCGGCACGGTGACGAGCTCGACGCCGCGGCGGGCCTGGGCCTCGACGGGCCCGAGGACCGAGCCGAAGTCGCCCTCGACCCCGACGACCTTCGACCTGTCCGGCAGGTGGGCCGCGACCTCCCCGACCATGACCGACACCTGCGAGCCCACCGCGACCCAGCCCGGCGGGACCCCGACGAGGTCCGCGAAGAGGCGTCGCGACGCGTCGACGTCCGCGTCGTAGTCCGGTGCGCTGGCCCGTCCGCCCTGCCAGTCGTCGACGGCGGCACGGAGCGCGGCGACCGTCCGGCGCGGCGGGAGCCCGAGGGTGCTCGCGTTGAGGTAGCCCGGAACCGCGTCCCAGGCCCCGAGGCCGGGGTGGCTCATGCCGTCGTCCCGGTCCGGGTGGCGGCCCCGTCGAGTCGGCGGAGCGCGGCGAGAGCGGTGGCTCGGTCCGTGGTCCGCCACATCGGAGGCAGGGCGGACAGGAGCGCCTGCCCGTACCGTTTCGTCGCCACCCTGGGATCGAGGACGGCCACCACACCCCGGTCGTCGCTGCTGCGCACGAGTCGTCCCGCGCCCTGCGCGAGCAGGGTCGCGGCGTGCGCGACGGACACGGTCATGAAGCCGCTGCCGCCGGTCGCCTCGACGGCCTCGGTGCGAGCCTGCGCGAGCGGGTCGTCCGGCCGTGGGAAGGGGACGCGGTCGAGCACGACGAGGCTGCACGACGGGCCCGGCACGTCGACGCCCTGCCACAGGCCGAGCGTGCCGAAGAGGCAGGCACGCGGGTCGTCGGCGAACTGCCGGACCAGCGTCGGCACGACGTCGTCGCCCTGGCACAGGACCGGCAGGTCGGTGCGCTCCCGCACGATCTCGGCGGCGGTGGTCGCCGCACGGCGGGAGGAGAACAGTCCGAGGGTGCGTCCGCCCGCCGCCTCGACGAGCGCGACGAGCTCGTCCCACAGCGGTGCCCCGTGCCCGTCCCGGCCCGGCGCCGGCAGGTGGGCGGCGACGTAGAGGATCGCCTGTCGGCCGTAGTCGAACGGGCTGCCGACGTCGAGGCCCCGCCAGCCGCCCCGGCCGAGGCCGAGGCGTCGGGCGAGGGCGTCGAAGCCACCGGGCCCCACGAGCGTGGCCGACGTCGCGACCACCGTCCGGGAGTCGAACAGCCGGCTGCGCAGCAGCCCCGCGACGCTGAGGGGCGCCGCGTGGACGACGTGCCCACGACGCTCGTCGCTCTCGACCCACACCACGTCGGTCCCGGCCGGCGCGTCCGGCGGTGCGGCGTCCTCCTCGCCGGGCTCGTCGCTCCCCTCGTCCGTCTCGGGCTCGGCGCGACGGACCAGCGGCACCCCGGCCATCCGCTCCGCCGTCCCTGCGACCTCCAGCAGCGCGGCGCGTCCGGCCTGCGCGCCGGCGGCGGCGTCGGGCCCCTTGTCCTTGGGGAGCGAGCGGAGGGCCGCGCGGGCCGCGGTCGCGAGGAGGAGGAGTGCGTCCTGCAGCGACGCGGGGGCGCCGTCGGGGAGCCTGCCGGGCGGCAGCGCCCCGAGCGCCCGGTCGAGTGCCTCCCCTGCGTCCTCCAGGTCGCGCACGTCACCGGCGGCGGCGCCGGCACGGCGTGCGGCGGCGGCGGTCGTGCGGACGACGCCCGCGCTGAGGTCGCTCGCGAGGGTCGCGGTGACGCGGTCGACGAGGTCGTGCGCCTCGTCGACGACGACGACGTCGTGCGGCGGCAGGGTCTGGAGGCCCTCCATCGCGTCGATCGCGAGCAGGGCGTGGTTGGTGACGACGACGTCGACGGTGCGCGCCCGGATGCGTGCCGCCTCGCTGTAGCACTCCCCCGCCTCGGGGCAGCGCTGGGCGCCGAGGCACTCCCGGGCCGACACCGACACCGCGCGCCAGGCCCGGTCGCTCACCCCGGGGACGAGGTCGTCCCGGTCGCCGGTGTCGGTGGTCTCCGCCCACGCGCGGGCACGCGCGACCTGCACCTCGAGGCTGGTGCGGGGACCGGCGCCGAGGTCGTCGCTGCCCCAGAGGGACAGCGCGTCGTCCTCCTCCTCGCCACCGCCGGCCAGCCGGTGACGGCAGACGTAGTTGTTCCGGCCCTTCACCAGCTGCCACGTGGGTCGTCGACCGAGCTCGCGCTCGAGCGCGTCGGCGAGGCGGGGCAGGTCGTGGCGGACGAGCTGTCCCTGGAGGGCGAGGGTCGAGGTCGCGATCACGACCCCCTGGCCGCGGCGGACCGCGGCGGCGACCGCCGGCACGAGGTAGCCCCACGACTTACCGGTGCCGGTCCCGGCCTGGACGAGGAGGTGGCGACTGTCCTCGACGGCCGCGGCGACCGCCCGGGCCATCCGCTCCTGGCCCTCCCGCGGCGTGCCGCCGGTCGCGCGGACCAGCGCGCCGAGGAGACGGGCCGCCTCGGCGTCGACGCTCTCGGAGGCGGGGTCGGTGGCCTCGGCCTCCTGCACCGACGCCTCGCTCACCGGCGTGACCCTACTGGGCGCGTCGGGTCCCGAGGCGCCGCACCCGGCCGGTTGTGGACGTCAGCGGTCCTGCTGGGCCGCCCCGTCGAGCGCGGCGGCCAGGGCCTCGTCCACCCGGGCCCGCAGGCGCGTGCCGTCGGGGCCGTGCTCGACGTCGAGGACCTCGCCGTCGGCGTGCACCCTGCTCACGAGGTCCCCGCGCGTGAACGGCACGACGACGTCGACCTCCACGTCCGGCCGCGGCACGTCGGCGGCGACGCGCTCGAGGAGCTCCGCGACGCCCGCTCCGGTGCGCGCCGACACCGCGACCGAGCGACGCTCCCGGCGCAGCAGCCGGTCGACGACCTCGGTGTCGGCGACGTCGCACTTGTTGAGGGCGACCACCTCGGGGATGTCGTGCGCCCCGACCTCGGCGAGGACCTCGCGGACGGCGGTGAGCTGGCCCTCCGGGTCCGGGTGCGACACGTCGACGACGTGGACGACGAGGTCGGCCTCGGCGACCTCCTCCAGCGTCGAGCGGAACGCCTCGACGAGCTGGTGGGGCAGCTGACGGACGAACCCGACGGTGTCCGACAGCGTGACGGCGCGCCCGTCGGGCAGCTCGGCGCGCCGCACCGTGGGGTCGAGGGTCGCGAAGAGGGCGTCCTCGACGAGCACACCCGCCCCGGTGAGCCGGTTGAGCAGGCTCGACTTCCCGGCGTTCGTGTAGCCGGCGATCGCGACGGACGGGACGCCGTTGCGGCGACGGCTGCCGCGCTTGGTCTCCCGGGCGGTCCGCATGTCCCGGATCTCGCGGCGCAGCTTCGCCATCCGGGTGCGGATGCGGCGGCGGTCGAGCTCGATCTTCGTCTCCCCCGGGCCGCGCGAGCCGATCCCCGCACCACCGGCGACGCGACCACCCGCCTGCCGGGACATCGACTCGCCCCAGCCGCGCAGTCGCGGCAGCAGGTACTCCAGCTGGGCGAGCTCGACCTGGGCCTTGCCCTCCCGGCTCTTCGCGTGCTGGGCGAAGATGTCGAGGATCAGCGCCGTCCGGTCGACGACCTTCACCTTGACGACGTCCTCGAGGCCGCGTCGCTGGGAGGGGCTGAGCTCGCCGTCGCAGATGACGGTGTCCGCGCCGGTCGCGGCGACGACGTCGCGGAGCTCGGCGGCCTTGCCGGAGCCGAGGAACGTCGCGGGGTCCGGGGTGTCGCGGCGCTGGAGGAGGGCGTCGAGGACCTGGGAGCCGGCCGTCTCGGCGAGCGCGGCGAGCTCGCCGAGCGACACCTCCGCCTCCCCGGCGCCGGAGGACGTCTGGAGCCCGGCGAGCACGACCCGCTCGAGGCGCAGCTGCCGGTACTCGACCTCGGTGACGTCGGTGAGCTCGGTCGACAGCCCGGCGACGCGGCGCAGCGCCTGCCGGTCGGCGAGGTCGAGCTGCTCGCCGTCGGGGCCCAGCTCGGGTGCGGGCCTCGGGTCGGGCTCGGTGTGGGGGGCGCCGGTCACGGTCGCGTCGGTTCGTGTGCGTGCCATCTCGGTGCCAGGTTCTCACGCGACGCCCTCGCGACCCAGCGGATTACCGGGCGGGCGCCTGCCACGGCAGGCTGGTGGCGTGGTCGACGCCCTCACGATCCTGTCCCTGCTCGGTGGTCTCGTGGTGCTGGTCGTGGGCGGCGAGCTCCTGGTCCGCGGCGCCGGGGGGCTCGCCCTCGCGCTCGGGCTGTCCCCGCTCGTCGTCGGCCTCACGGTGGTCTCGTTCGCGACGTCCGCCCCCGAGCTCGCCGTCACCCTCGACGCGACGCTCGCCGGCTCCCCCGAGCTCGCCGTCGGCAACGTCGTGGGCAGCAACATCGCGAACGTCCTGCTCGTCCTGGGCCTGTCGGCGCTCGTGCTGCCGCTGGCCGTCGCGACGGGTGTGCTGCGGCAGGACGTCCCGGTGATGATCGGCTTCTCGGTGCTGGCGCTCGTCCTCGCGCTCGACGGCGGGATCGGACGCCTCGACGGGGTGGTGCTCGTCGCGCTGCTGCTCGCCTACACCGCGTGGCTCGTCGTCGCGTCCCGGCGCACGGAACGGCGCAGCGCCGGCACGACGCAGGCACCGGTCCGGCGTCCCGCCCGCAGCGCACGACGGGTCGGGGTCGACGTCCTCCTCGTGGTCGTCGGCGTCGGGCTGCTCGTGCTGGGTGCCCGCCTGCTGGTGGGGGCCGCGACGGGCATCGGCGCCGCACTGGGTGTCAGCGACCTCGTCATGGGGCTGACGGTCGTCGCGGTCGGCACCTCGCTCCCCGAGCTCGCGACGTCCGTGATCGCGGCCGTCCGGGGCGAGCGGGACCTCGCGGTCGGCAACGTCGTCGGCAGCAACGTCTTCAACCTCGGGGCCGTGCTCGGCCTCGCCGCGGTCATCAGCCCGGGCGGCGTCCCGGTGAGCGACGGCGCGCTGGCCCTCGACCTGCCCGTCATGGTCGTGGTGGCGCTGGCCCTGCTGCCGGTCGTCTTCACGGGCGCGGCCGTGGCGCGGTGGGAGGGTGCGGTCTTCGTCGCCTACTACGCGGTCTACGTCGTCTACCTCGTGCTCGACGCCACGGGCCACGAGTCCCTGCCCGTGCTCGGCGGGGTGGTGCTGTCGTTCCTGCTGCCGCTGACGGCCCTCACGCTCGCGGTGCTCGTCGTCGCGGAGGTGCGGGTGCTGCGGCGGCGTCGACGCACCGGACGGGCCGACCCGCCCCCGTCGTGACGGCCGTCCTCCTCGCCGTCGGGCTGCTCGGGCTGGCGGCGGGCGGTGAGCTCCTGGTCCGCGGCGGCTCGGGGCTGGGGGCTTGGCTCGGTCTCGGCCCGCTGGTCGTGGGGCTCACGCTGGTGTCGTTCGCGACCTCGGCGCCGGAGCTGGCCGTGGCGCTCGACGCGACGCTCCGCGGCGAGCCGGACCTCGCCTTCGGCGGGGTGCTCGGCAGCAACGTCGCCAACCTCCTCCTCGTCCTCGGGGCGAGCACCGTCGTCGCCCCGCTCGTCGTGCGGCCGGGGGTCGTCCGGAGCGACGTCCTGCCCCTGCTCGTCCTGTCCGCGCTCGCGGTCGTCCTCGCCCTCGACCTGCGCTACTCACGCCTCGACGGACTGCTTCTCGTCGGTGCCCTCGTCGTCCACGTCGTGCGGGCCGTCCGGCGCCGCACTGCACGTGGACCGGACCCGCCCGTGGGGCCGGACGACGCCGGCCCCCGCGGGCCGGGGGCGATGACGCGGCTCCTCGGGCACCTCGGGCTCGTCGTGGCGGGCGTCGCCGTGCTGGTCGTCGCCGCGGACCTCGTCGTGCGGGGCGCGCTCGGGGTCGGCGCGGCACTCGGGCTCGACGAGCTCACCGTCGGGCTCACGGTCGTCGCGGTCGGGACGTCGCTCCCGGAGCTCGCGACGTCCCTCGTGGCGGTGCTTCGGGGACAGCGCGACCTCGCGCTCGGCAACGTGCTCGGCAGCAACGTGTTCAACCTCGGCTCGGTGCTCGGCCTGTCCGCGGTCCTCAGCCCGGTGGGCGTGGCGGTTGCGGGGACCGCGCTGCGGGTCGACCTGCCCGTCATGGTGGCGGCGACGGTCGCCGTCCTCGTGATGGCGCTGACGGGGACGCGACTGAGTCGCGTCGAGGGCGGGCTCCTGCTCGTCGCGTACGCCGTGTACGTGACGTCGGTGGTGCTGCTCGCTGGCGTGGCGGAGCCGGAGGGCGGCACCCTGGGCCCGTGACCGACCGCACCCAGCACTACTTCTCCGCCCCGGCCGGGACGGGACGGCGGCACGACCTCGACGTCGACCTCGACGGGGTGCCGACGCGGGTGCAGACGGCGGACGGCGTCTTCAGCCGCGAGCGACTCGACCCCGGGACCGCGGTGCTCCTGCGGCACGCCGGGCCGGTGCCCGGCCACGGCGACCACCTCGACCTCGGCTGCGGCTGGGGGCCCCTGTCCCTCGTCCTTGCCCGGCGCTGCCCCGCGGCGACGGTGTGGGCCGTCGACGTCAACCCCCGCGCACGTGAGCTGACGGAGGCCAACGCGGCCGCGACCGGCCTCACGAACGTGCGGGTCGTCGCGCCGGAGGCGGTCCCGGACGAGGTCGCGTTCGCCGCTATCTGGTCGAACCCGCCGATCCGCGTCGGCAAGGACGCCCTCCACGCGCTCCTCCAGCAGTGGCTCCCCCGGCTCGCCCCCGGCGGGCACGCCGAGCTCGTCGTCCAGCGCAACCTCGGAGCGGACTCCCTGCACCGCTGGCTCGAGCACACCCTGCCCGTGGGGTTCCGGACCGCGCGGACCGCGAGCAGCAAGGGCTACCGGGTGCTCGTCGTCTCCCGCTCCGTCTCATCCTGAGCCGGTGCGGGCTCCTGCGCCCGCGCCAGCCAGCCATGGTCGACGACGAGCCTCGCCACGACGGTGGCCGGGCCCGCCAGCTCGGACCCGACGAGCCCCACACCCTCGCGGTGGCGCAGGCGCACCCGGAGACGTCCGCCCGGTACGTCGACGGTCCAGCGGCGGTGCGCGTGGCGGGACGCAGCCGCGACGGCGGCCGCGACGGCGCCGGTGCCGCACGAGAGGGTCTCCCCGACCCCCCGCTCGTGGACCCGCATCCGCAGGTAACCGGTGTGCGGGTCCTCCCCGCGCCCGACCGCCCCGATCAGCTCGACGTTCGCCCCGTGCGACGGCTCCGGCTCCAGGCCCGGCCGCACGGTGAGGTCGGCGTCGAGGACGTCCGCGGCGGCGCCGACGTCGACGACGACGTGCGGGTTGCCGACGTCGACGGCCAGGCCGGGCAGCCGCCGCACGCGCTCGCCCTGCCGCACGGTGACGGCGACGACGTCGTCGGCCACGGTCACGGGCCCCATGTCGACGGCGTAGACGGGGTAGCCACCCGCGACCAGCCGCACCGGGCGCGCACCGGCGCGCGACAGCACGGGGACCTCGCCCGCGTCGGCGGGCACGAGGCCGGCGTCGACGAGGCCGTGGGCGAGGACCCGGACCCCGTTGCCGCACATCTCCGCGAGCGAGCCGTCGGCGTTGACGTGGTCCATGAACCAGCCGTCGCGGCCCTCGACGTCCGCACGGACGGCGCGGATCACCCCGTCGGCGCCGACGCCGGTGCGGCGGTCGCACAGGGCGCGGACCACCGCCGGGTCGAGCGGCCACGTGTCGTCGGGGTCGACGACCACGACGAAGTCGTTGCCGGTGCCGTGGGCCTTGACGGCGTGCAGGCCGTCGGCTCGCAGGGGGGACGTCACCGGCCCATCATCCCCTGCAGCCGGCGCTCGACCTCGGGGCGGACCCGCGCGAGGAGGTCCTCGACGGTGTCGCCCTCGCCGACGTCGACCCACGCGACATCCGGGTCGGCGCCGAACCACGACTCCTGGCGCCGGACCAGGCGCCGGGTCGCCGACACCGTGCGGGCCCGGGCCTCCGCCTCGTCGAGGCGCCCCGCGAGCAGGTCGAGCACCTGGGCGTAGCCGACCGCACGGGAGGCGGTCGGCCCGTCCTCCAGACCCAGCCCCCGCAGGTGCTCGACCTCCGCGACGAGCCCCTGCTCCCACATCCGGTCGACGCGGGCGGCGATGCGCCGGTCGACGTCGCCCCGGTCCCGGCGCAGACCCACCACGACGGCGGGCACGGCACGTGAGGCCGCCCCGGGCGCCGGCAGCGAGGCGCTGAACGGGCGACCCGTGAGCTCGACCACCTCGAGGGCGCGCACGGTCCGCCGGACGTTGCCGGGGAGGATGGCGGCGGCCGCCGCCGGGTCGACGACCCGCAGCCGCTCGTGCATGGCGAGCGCACCCGCCTCGTCGGCCTCGGCCTGCAGCCGGGCACGCACGGCTGGGTCCGTCCCGGGGAAGCGGAGGTCGTCGAGCGCGGCGCGCACGTAGAGCCCGGACCCGCCGACGAGGACCGGCACGCGCCCGCGCGCGCGGACGTCGGCGAAGGCGGTCCGTGCGAGCCGCTGGTACTCGGCGACGGCTGCGGGCCGGGTGACCGGCCACAGGTCGAGGAGGTGGTGCGGGACGCCCCGGCGCTCCACCCCGGTCAGCTTCGCGGTGCCGACGTCCATGCCGACGTACACCTGCATGGAGTCGGCGTTGACCGCCTCCCCGTCGAGGGCCTCGCAGAGCGCGACGGCGACGTCCGACTTGCCCGTGGCGGTGGCCCCGACGACGGCGAGCACCGGACCGGGGGTCACCGGGCGCGCCACGCCGCGACGAGGTACCCGACGCCGAGGGGGGCCGCCGCCAGGAGGACCCGGGCCCGCGGGCGCGTCGTCGGGACCGGGTCGTGGGCGGCCCGGGCGCGACCCGGACCGGTGACCACGGGCGCCAGGGGCAGCGCCGGCAACGCGGCGAGGTGCGCGAGGAGGTCGACGGCCGGGCACGCGTCGGCGCCGACCTCCGGCGCCACGGCGCGCGTCCGGGCCGGGACGGGACGGCCCGCACGGGCCGCTCGCGCGAGGGAGCGGTCGACGGTCTCCCCCCGGGGGTCGTCCCCACCGGGGGCCCGGGGGCCGCGCGTGCGGGAGCCGTCGGCGAGGAGGAGCAGCCCGGTCGTGCCGGGCCGGGCGTCCTGCGCCGCGCACCAGGCCGCGGACGCGGCGGGGTCGGGCCCGACCCGGTCCCACGACGTCTCCTCCCGGCCGGGGCGCCAGTCGGGGGCGGCGTCGTGACCGGGTCGTGAGTCGAGCAGCGCGTGGCCGAGCTCGTGCGGCCAGGACCCGCGGGCGCGGGAGGGGACCGGCGGCGGGAGCGGGGAGCCGAACCCGGCGAGCGTCCCCGGCACCTGCGTCGCCACGAGGACGACCCGGTCACAGCCGTCGAGGACGTCGAGCGCCTCGTGGACGGCGTCCCGGACGGGCGCGACCTCGGGCACGGCGGTGCCCGTCAACCACGGCAGCAGGACCGGCGCCGCCGGGACCAGGCAGGCGGCGGTCACGGGCACCGCGTCACGGTAGCCGGGCGGGCGGCGCCGGGCCGTGTCAGCCCTGTCAGGCCCTGTCAGCCCTGTCCGTCCCCCTGACGGCCGTGCGGCTCCACGGGCAGCAGGCCCCCGCGGTGGGCGAGGGACACCGCCTCGGTGCGGCTGCCCGCCCCCAGCTTCGCCATGAGGTTCGACAGGTGCACGGAGACGGTCTTCTCGCTGATGAAGAGCGCGGCGCCGACCTGGCGGTTCGTCAGGCCGTGGGCGACGAGGCCGAGGACCTCGCGCTCGCGGGCCGTCAGCGGGTGCGGCAGCTCCGGCTCGGCGCCACCGGCGAGCCCGGCCCGGCGGGCCAGCGCGTCGGCGCGGTCCAGCAGGGGGGTCGCCCGCAGCTCGGTCGCGACGCCGCGGACCTGCGCGACGAGGGCCTCGACCTCGTCCCGTGAGCTGACACGGCCGCCGGAGGCGAGGAGGGCTGCGGCGAGGCCGAGGTGGCAGCGGGCGGCCTCGAAGGGGTGACCGAGGGAGGTGAACGCCGTCACCGCCTCCCGCCACGCGGGCACGGGGTCCGGGCCGAGCCGGGCGAGCTCCGCACGCAGGCGGGCCCGCCACGCCAGCGCCTCCAGGCCGGGGCGGGACCGCGGGTGGGGGTCGGCGTCGGCGCGCGCGACGAGCTCCTCGACGGCCGCCGCACGGCGCTCCGCCCGCCGGGCGAGGGCGCCGGCGCGGGTCTCGTCCCGGCGCAGCAGCGCCTCCTCGGCGACGTCGGCGAGGGCGGCCACCTCGACCGCGCCGAACCACACGAGACCGAGGTGGTCCTCACCGGCCGCGCGGGCGAGCTCGTCACGTCCCGCCCGGGCGAGGTCGGCGGCCTCCTCGGGGCGCCCCTGCCAGCGGCGCAGCTCGGCGAGGCACCCGTCGACGACGACCTGGACCCCGAGGTCGAGCCCGCGCAGGGGAACGAGCCGCTCGACGGCGGCGTCGGCCGCCTCGTCGCCGCGGCCGACGGCGACGTAGAGGTCGATCGCCGCGAGCCGGGCGGAGGGCGTGTCGGGCGCGAGGTCGGTGTCGGCCTCCGGACGGGAGCGCCAGCGCCCCGTCATGTACCGGGCGAGGCGGCGCAGCACCCGCAGCTCGACGGCGAGCGGGCTCCACAGCAGCCCCGCCGCCCCGGCTCGCTCGACGGCGTCGTCGGCCACCGCGAGGGCGCCCTCGAGGTCGCCGCGGTGGTGCCGGGACCAGCCGAGGTTGACCGAGGCGCGCAGCTCCGTCAGCAGGTCGCCCGCGGAGCGGGACCGCTGGACCGCCTGGACGAGGCGCTCGTCGGCGAGCCGCTCCACCGCCTCCGGGTCGCCGGCGCCCGCGACGTCGTCGGCGACCGAGACGGCGACCGTCGCGAGCGCGTCGGCCTCGACGTCGGTGAGCCCGGCCTCGACGGCGACGGCGAGGGCCCGCTCGGCCGCCTGCCGGGCCTGCGGGGCCCCGGCGAGCATGAGGGCGCGCGCGAGGCCGGCCAGCGCCCAGGCCCGGTCGCGGACGACGTGGGGCGGCCCCTCGCGGACGACCGCGTCGGTCGCCGTGCCGTCGACGTCGAGCAGGGCG
This sequence comes from Aquipuribacter nitratireducens, assembly GCF_037860835.1. NCBI lineage: Bacteria > Bacillati > Actinomycetota > Actinomycetes > Micrococcales > Intrasporangiaceae > Aquipuribacter > Aquipuribacter nitratireducens. The sequence continues at coordinate 374,346 of NZ_JBBEOG010000003.1, forward strand.
ACCGCGGCCCGGGCGTGCTCGAGGGCCTCCTCGGTCCGCTCGGCGGCGATGAGGTGCTGGGCGAGGCGGTGCTGGAGGGTGCCCTCACGGTGGGCGTCGCCTGCGGCGTGCGCACGGTCCAGCGCCCCCCGTGCCAGCGCCACGGCACGCTCCACCTGGCCGCAGCGGCTCGCGAGCCCCGCGGCGCGGCGGTGCAGGTCGACGTCGTCCTGACCGAGCCTGGCGGCCGCGTCGGGCACCGCGTCGTACAGCTCGATCGCCCGTTCCAGGTGGGCGAGCGCCTGCCGTGGCGCGAGCCGGTCCACCGCCTCGTCGGCCGCCCGGACGCACGCCGACAGCGCCGTGGGGAGGTCGTGCGCCGCGAGCGCGTGGTGGGCGAGCTCCGCGGCGCTGCCCCCCACGGCGGCCGGACCGCCGGTCGTGGCGTCGTCGAGGGCCGCGACGAGGGCCGCGGCGTACTCCCCGTGCCAGCGGCGCCGCTCTCCCGGCAGGAGGTCGTCGTACACGACCTCCTGCAGGAGGGCGTGCCGGAACGCGAACCGCTCCCCCTCGGGGCGCAGCACCTGCGCGGACACCGCCTCGCGGAGGGCGTCGTCGAGCTCGTCCCGCGGCAGCCCGCTCACGGCCGCGAGGAGGGTGTCGTCGACCCGGCGACCGCCGACCGACGCGACGCGCGCCACCTGCCGCCCGCGCGGCGACAGCCGCTCGAGGCGGGCCAGCAGCACGTCGGCGAGGCCGTCGGGCACGCCGGGACGGTCGCCGGCGGCGAACAGCTCCTCGGCGAAGTACGCGTTCCCCTCCGAGCGGTCGAGGACCCGCTGCACGGTCCCGGCCGGTACGTCCCGACCGGCGAGCACCGCGAGGAAGCGGGCCATGCCCGGCCGGTCGAACGGTCGGACCTCGACCCGTTCGACGTGCGGCAGCCGCGCGAGCTCACCGAGGAGACCGCGCACGGGGTGCGAGCGGTGGAGGTCGTCGCTGCGGTAGGTGGTGACGACCAGCACCCGCTCGCGCCGCATGCGTCCCAGCAGGTAGCGCAGGAGGTCCCGGGAGGACGGGTCGGCCCAGTGGAGGTCCTCGACGACGAGCAGCAGGGGCTGCTGCCGCGACAGCCCGCCGAGGTGCGCGGCGACGGCCTCGAAGAGCCTGAGCCGGCCGACCTCCACCGCCGTGGCGTCGGCGACGGCGTCCAGCGGCGGCGGTGCCGGGGTCGCCGGCGGCGCCGCGGCGCCGAGGAGGGGCGCGAGCGCCTCCGGCAGCACGGCCCCGGTGGCGGAGAGGTGGTCGCCGAGCGCCTCGGCGAACGCGAGGTACGGCAGGCCGGCGGCACCGAAGTCGACGCAGTGCCCGCGCAGCACGAGCGCCCCGACGCCGGCGACCCGCTCGGCGACGGCCTCGACGAGGCGCGTCTTGCCGGCCCCGGCGTCGCCCGCGAGCAGGACCGCGCCCGGGCGTCCGGACGCGGCCTGCTCGAAGCGGTCGAGGAGCCGGGCGAGCTCGTCGGCCCGTCCGACCAGCGGCGCGTCGAGGCTCAGGCGGGACACCGCCTCATCGTGGCAGGCGCCCCCGACACGGGACGAGAGCACTCACCCGTCACGCGGCGAGGACGAGGTCCTCGTCCCGCCGTGCGACGCGCGCCCGACGGCGGGCGATCAGCCGGGACACGAGGCCGCGGGCGGATGCGACGTCGCGGGCGAGCCGCTCGCGGCGGTAGGCGAGCTCGGCGTCGGCGAGCATCCCCACGGTCATCAGGTCGTGCGACACGGTGGCCTCCTCCGGTTCCCCGGGAGGTCGTTCCTCCCGGGCACTACCAGAGTCGGTCTCAGAGACGGCCCGGCGGATCGGACGACCACGCCGCCCTTGCGCGTCGCAGAAGGCGAGGCGGCCTGAGTCGCCCTGTCGGCGACCTGAGGGCCCGGCGGCCGGACGGCCGCCGCCCTGAGGTCGTCCGGCGAGCGCCTGAGGGGTGGCTGAGGGGGCCTCGGGGCCCCGAGGGGCCCGAGGTCCTGGTGGGTCAACCGGTCGGTACCCCGACCCGGGGCATGCCGAGCCCGACCGTGACGGGACCCGGGCCGCTCCCCCCGTCGGTGCCGGCAGGGCGGGCCTGGCGGGCCTCCCACGCGTCGCCGGCACGGGTGCGCCGCACCGACAGCACGCCGGCGTCCGCGACGAGGTGGTGCGGGGCGCCGTACGTCACCTCCACCTCGACGACGTCCCCGGGCCGGATGTCACCCTCCGCCGGCTCCGCCCCGGGTGCGGGGTGGGGGGCGAAGTGCACGAGGCGGTTGTCCGGGGCCCGCCCGCTCAGCCTCGCGGTCACGCCGTCCTTGCGGCCCTCCCCCTCGGCGACGAGGAGCTCGAGGCGGCGGCCCTCCTGGGCCCGGTTCTCCGCCCACGAGATCTCCTCCTGGAGCGCGACGAGGCGTTCGTACCGCTCCTGCACGACGGCCTTCGGCAGCTGCTCCGGCAGGTCCGCCGCCGGGGTGCCCGGTCGCGTCGAGTACTGGAAGGTGAAGGCGTTGGCGAAACGCGCACGACGCACGACGTCGAGCGTCGCGAGGAAGTCCTCCTCGGTCTCGCCGGGGAAGCCGACGATGATGTCGGTGCTGATCGCGGCGTCCGGCATGGCGGCGCGGACCCGGTCGATGATGCCGAGGAACCGCTCGGAGCGGTACGAGCGCCGCATGGCGCGCAGCACCCGGTCCGAGCCGGACTGCAGCGGCATGTGGAGCTGCGGCATCACCGTCGGCGTCTCGGCCATCGCGTCGATGACGTCGTCGGTGAACGCCGCGGGGTGCGGGCTCGTGAAGCGGACCCGCTCGATGCCGGGCACCGCCCCGACGGCGCGCAGCAGCCTGCCGAAGGCGAGGCGGTCCCCGAACTCGACGCCGTAGCTGTTGACGTTCTGCCCCAGCAGCGTGACCTCGACGACGCCCTCGCCGACCAGCGCCTCCACCTCGGCGAGGACGTCGCCGGGCCGGCGGTCCTTCTCCTTGCCACGCAGGCTCGGGACGATGCAGAAGGTGCACGTGTTGTTGCACCCGACGCTGATCGACACCCACGCGGCGTAGGCGGACTCCCGCCGCGTCGGCAGCGTCGAGGGGAACACCTCGAGCGACTCGAGGATCTCGACCTGCGCCTCGGCGTTGTGCCGGGCCCGCTCGAGGAGACCGGGCAGCGACCCGAGGTTGTGGGTGCCGATGACGACGTCGACCCACGGCGCCCGCCGCACGATCTCGCCACGGTCCTTCTGGGCGAGGCAGCCGGCGACGGCGATCTGCATGCCGGGGCGACGCTGCTTGACGGGGGCGAGGTGGCCGAGGTTGCCGTACAGCTTGTTGTCGGCGTTCTCCCGGACCGCGCACGTGTTGAGCACCACCACGTCGGCGCCCTCGCGGGCGACGAGGTCCGCGTCGGCGGCGACGTAGCCCGCCTCCTCGAGGAGCCCGGTGAGGCGCTCGGAGTCGTGGACGTTCATCTGGCAGCCGAACGTCCGCACGTGGTAGGTGCGGACGGCCGGCGCGGGGGTGCTCGTGCTGCTGGTCATGGCGGCACCAGCGTACGGCGACGTGCACCCCCGCCCGGACGCGTCGAGCGGCTCAGACCGCGCGGGCCTGCTCGTAGAGCGCGGAGCCGATGAGCTCGAGGCTCACCTGCATGCGCTCCGGGGAGATGTTCTTGGCGACGGTGTCCTCCGGCGAGTGGTAGGGCGGCTCCAGCAGCGCGGGCGAGGCCTCCCCGCGCCACGAGAAGTTGCTGCTCGCGATGCCCCGCTCCTGGAAGGACTGGTGGTCGCTGGCGCCACGGGTGGTGACCGGCGACAGCGACGGTGCGTAGCCGAGACGCTCGGCGGCGGCGATGACCGACTGGTTGATGACGTTGGCGGAGCCGTCCCACGACAGCACCCAGTAGCGCGTCGCCGGGTCCCAGCTCGTCGCGACCATGTCGTTGTTGTAGACGCCGAGCAGGCGGTCGCGCTCGGCCTGGTCGAGCTGCGCGACGTGGAAGCGGGAGCCGATGAGCCCCTGCTCCTCCGAGCCCCACAACGAGAACCGCAGGTCGGCCTCCGTCGGCAGCGACCGCATGACTCGCGCGATCTCGACGGTGAGCGCGGTACCGGAACCGTCGTCGTTGGCGCCGGGGGCGCCGATCACGGAGTCGTAGTGCGCGCAGACCATGAGCGCGGGGCGGCTGCCGTCGGGGCGTCCCCTCCCGGCCCGCTCGGCGAGCACGTTGTGGGAGGTGAGCCCACGGAACGCCTGGGTGCGCACGGTGAGGGTCATCGGGCCGCGGGCCAGCGCCTCCCGCAGGCGGTACTTCTGCACGGTGGCGACACCGACGACGGGCACGGCGACCGGGGTGGACAGCGCGACCGACGCGGCCTGGGCCCGGCGGATCGGGTCGGTGGGGTCGGCCGGCAGGACGAGCACGGCCGCGGCGCCGCGGGCGACCGCGGCCTGCACGCGCTGCGTGCGGACCGCGGTCGACACGCCCAGGGGGGTGTCGACGAGCACGACGGCACCGCTGAGGTCCCCACCGCCGGTGCCGTCGAGGGCGTCCACGACCGGACCGGTCACCGTCGTGTCGAGCGCGGCCTGCGGCGAGGCGCCCGCCTGCCAGCAGATGTCGCCGTCGAGGGCGGGGCTGCCCATGACCTCGGCGAGGAACTTGTCTGCGACCGGGAACGGCTCGAGGCGCACGTCGTAGCCGTAGGAGTCGAGGACACCGGCGAGGTAGTCGGCGGCCGCACGCTCCGACGGCGTGCCGCCGATGCGCGGCCCGACGCCCTCCGACAGCTCGACGATGTGCTCGATCGCGCGGGCAGCGGAGACCCGCTGGACGACGACCCGGTCGCGTGCGGTCAGGGCGGGCGCTGCCACGGCGCCGGGTCGGACGGCGTCCACGGCCCAGGCGGGCGCGGCGAGCGCGGTCGCAGCGGCGCCGCCGAGCGCCGCGAGCGCGCTGCGGCGGGTCAGGGTGGGGAGGAGGGACGGATCGGGGCTGGGCTCGGTCGACACGGGCGGACCTCCGGGGTCGCGGTGGGGTGGATGCGGGCTGAACGTACGGTCGGTTATGCGCGGTTGACAATGGCTCACCCGCATCTGTCGCGAGACGTCCCGTCATCACCCGTTCGCTGCGACGCGCCAGGTCACGGATCGGCAACGTCGGCCCTGCTGCATGGCCCGGCACGGTCCGATCGGTCTAGGTTGCCCGTCATGCCCGATCAGGAGGCCTCCCCCGCTGCGGCTGTCGGCGCGCCCCTCGTCGTGGTCGACGACGTGAACAAGCACTTCGGCGACCTCCACGTCCTCAAGGACATCGACCTCACCGTCAAGCGCGGCGAGGTGGTCGTCGTCATCGGGCCGTCCGGCTCGGGCAAGTCGACGCTGTGCCGGACGATCAACCGGCTCGAGACGTACGAGTCCGGCTCCATCACCATCGACGGGGAGCCGCTGCCCGACGAGGGCAAGGAGCTGGCCCGGCTCCGTGCCGACGTCGGCATGGTGTTCCAGTCGTTCAACCTCTTCGCCCACAAGACCGTCCTCGAGAACGTGACCCTCGGGCCGACGAAGGTCCGCAAGGTCAAGAAGTCCGAGGCGGAGAAGACGGCGATGCAGCTCCTCGAGCGCGTCGGCGTCGCCAACCAGGCCAAGAAGTACCCCGCGCAGCTCTCGGGCGGTCAGCAGCAGCGCGTCGCGATCGCGCGTGCCCTCGCGATGCAGCCGAAGGTCATGCTCTTCGACGAGCCGACGTCGGCGCTCGACCCCGAGATGATCAACGAGGTGCTCGACGTCATGACCTCGCTGGCCAAGGAGGGCATGACGATGATCGTCGTCACCCACGAGATGGGCTTCGCGCGCAAGGCGGCGAACCGCGTCGTCTTCATGTCCGACGGCGAGATCGTCGAGGAGGCCGAGCCCGAGACGTTCTTCACGAGCCCGCGCTCCGCCCGCGCGAAGGACTTCCTGTCCAAGATCCTCACCCACTGATCCCCGCACCACACCGGCGGGGGCCCAGCCCACGCCCCGAACATCCCGGGAGGGAACCCATGAACGCACGCCGCCCGCTCACCGGCATCGCCGCGCTGAGCGTCGCCGCCCTCGTCCTCGCCGCCTGCGGCGGCGGGGACGACACCACCGACACCGACGCCGGAGCCGGCGCGACCGACGCGGGGGCCGAGGCCACCGACGCCGGCGCCGAGGCCACCGACGCCGCCGCGGGCGGTGGGGACTTCGCCGAGGGCACGACCATGGCCGAGCTCGCCGAGGCCGGCAGCATCCGAGTCGGCACGAAATTCGACCAGCCGCTGTTCGGCCTGGCGAACCTCGAGGGCACCCCCGAGGGCTTCGACGTCGAGATCGCCAAGATCATCGCCGGTGAGCTCGGGATCGACGAGGGCTCGATCGAGTGGGTCGAGACGCCGTCGGCCATCCGCGAGGAGGTCATCGAGACCGACCAGGTCGACATGGTCGTCGCCACGTACACGATCAACGACGAGCGTCGTGAGCGCATCACCTTCGCCGGGCCGTACTACGAGGCCGGCCAGACCCTCATGGTCCGCGCGGGCGAGGAGTCGGAGATCACCGGCCCCGAGGCGTTGTCCGACGAGTCGATCCGCGTCTGCTCCGTCGAGGGCTCGACCCCCTCGGAGAACATCCGCGAGTACCTCGCCTCCGACGACCAGCTGACGCTCTTCTCCACGTACCAGGAGTGCGTCGACTCCCTCGACAACAACCAGGTCGACGTCGTCACCACCGACAACGTCATCCTCCTCGGCTTCGTGTCGCAGAGCGACGGCGCGTACGCCATCGCCGGCGAGACCTTCACGGAGGAGCCGTACGGCGTCGGCATCGAGAAGGGCGACGTCGAGTTCTGCGAGTTCATCAACGAGACCCTGGCGGCGGCCGAGGAGGCCGGGACCTACGTCGAGGCGTGGAACGCCACGGCCGGCGCGATCGAGGGCTCCGAGGAGCCGACGCTCCCCGAGCCCGACCCCTGCTCCTGATGTGACACGGCGGGTGGCGCGGTCGCGGCCGCGCCACCCGCTGCTGAACGTGTCCGGCCGAGAGGAGTACGCCGCGTGAGTGTGCTGGTCGACAACATCGACCTGTTCTGGGAGGGCTTCCTCCGCTCGCTCGAGATCATCGTGTTCGCCCTCGTCGGCTCCCTGGTGCTCGGCACGGTGCTCGCGATGATGCGGGTCTCCCCGGCTCCCCCGCTGCAGCGGTTCGGCTCGCTGTACGTGGCGCTGGTCCGGAACAGCCCGCTGACGGTCATGCTCTTCTTCACGGCCTTCGTGCTCCCGGCGCTCGGCTTCAACGCGGAGTTCTTCTGGCTCGGGGTCCTCGGGCTGTCGCTCTACACGGCGGGCTTCGTGTGCGAGGCGATCCGCTCGGGCATCAACGCCGTGCCGGCCGGTCAGGCGGAGGCCGCCCGCTCCATCGGGCTGACCTTCGGCCAGTCGCTCGGGCAGGTGATCATGCCGCAGGCGTTCCGGTCGGTCGTGCCACCGCTCGGCAGCGTCATCATCGCCATGCAGAAGAACTCGGCCATCCTCGGCGTCTTCGGCGTGGGCGGTGACCTGCTGAGCGTCGGGAACCGGCTCATCAGCGCCCAGGGCTTCGCGGTGTCCGTCGTGTTCCTCGGCGTGTGGGTCGGCTACCTCGCCATCACGCTGCCGACCGGTGCCCTGCTCGGGCTCCTCGAGCGGAAGGTGGCGATCGTCCGATGAGCACGAGCGTCCTCTACGACGCCCCGGGCCCGAGGGCCCGCCGACGGTCGCGCATCATCTCCGTGGTCTCGATCGCCGTCATCCTCGGGCTGCTCGCCGCTGCGGCGTGGCGGCTGGGGCAGCAGGGTCAGTTCTCGCCCGAGCTGTGGTCGCCGCTCTTCTGGCCAGGTGACGACGACTTCGTCACCGTGTGGGGCCGGGTCGGTACGGGCATCAGGAACACCCTGCTCGCCGCGGCTGCGGCGATCGCGCTGAGCCTCGCGATCGGGGTCGCCGTCACGACCACGCGGCTCATGCTCGGACGCGGCGGCCGTCTGCCGGTCGTCGTGCTCGTCGAGCTCCTGCGCGGCACGCCGGTCGTCGTCCTCATCTTCTTCTCCGGCAAGATCCTGCCTGCGCTCGGCGTGGGGCTCGACACGTTCTGGCAGCTCGTCATCGGGCTCACGCTGTACAACAGCGTCGTCATCGCCGAGATCCTGCGAGCCGGAGTCGCCGCGCTGCCACGGGGCCAACGCGAGGCCGGGCTCGCCATCGGTCTCACGAAGCGGCAGACGCTCCTCACCATCCAGATGCCGCAGGCGTTCCGGCTCATGCTGCCGGCCCTCATCAGCCAGCTCGTCGTCATCGTCAAGGACACGTCGCTCGCCGGGATCATCCTCACCGGCCCCGAGGAGCTGCTCCGCATCGGCGAGCAGCTGCGCAACTTCTTCGGCAACCCCCTGCAGGTCGCCATCCTCCTCATCATCCTGTTCGTGACGATCAACGTCCTCCTCAGCCGGCTCGCCACGTACGTGGAGCGGAAGCTCAGCGAGTCCCGGTCGAAGGTGAGCAGCGACCTCGACGTCGACGCCGACCAGGTGGCCGACGCCACGACGGCGGACGACCGGCGCACCGACGCGGGCGACGCGTCCGGGCACGGGCGACGCGTCCGGGCACGGCCCGGCGCGCTGAGCAGGCGGTCTCCCGCCAGTCGGCCAACTCAGTCGGCCAACTCGGTCGGCCCCGACGACCGGAGGGCCTGGCGGACCACCTCACCCGACAACCCGGGCGGGTAGCCCTTGCGCGCGAGCATGCCGACGAGGCGGTTGGCGGCGCGTCTCTCGTCGAGTCCTCGCAGGGACGGCAGTCGCCGCTCGACGAGCGCGGTGGCTGCGGCACGCTCGTCGTCACCGTCGAGCTGCGTGAGGGCGTCGTCGACGAGCGCGCGGTCGACGCCCTTGCGCTGCAGCTCGTGGGAGAGCGCCCGCCGGGACAGCCCCTTGCTGCGGTGCCGGGAGCGGACCCAGTCGTGGGCGAACTGCTCGTCGTCGATGAGCCCGACCTCGCCCATGCGGTCGAGCACGGCGTCGGCGACGTCGGGGGGCACGTCCTTCGCGAGGACCTTCTCCCGCAGCTGGGCGCGCGTGCGGGGCCCGAAGGAGAGCTGACGCAGCACGACGGCGCGGGCCACCTCCTCGGGCGGCTCGGGCGAGGAGCCGTCCGAGGAGGGGCGCGCGCCGTCGTGGGTCATGCGGTGCCGGCTCAGAACTCCACCGGTACGTCGGTGACGGCGGGCCTGTCGACCTTCGCGCCGACACCGAGCTTCTCCTTGATCTTCTTCTCGAGCTCGTCGGCGAGGTCGGGGTTGTCGCGGAGGAACGCCCGGGCGTTCTCCTTGCCCTGCCCGAGCTGGTCGCCCTCGTACGTGTACCAGGCGCCGGCCTTGCGGACGAAGCCGTGCTGCACGCCCATGTCGATGAGCCCGCCCTCACGACTGATGCCCGTGCCGTAGAGGATGTCGAACTCGGCGAGCTTGAACGGCGCGGCGAGCTTGTTCTTGACGATCTTGGCCTTGGTCCGGTTGCCGACGGGCTCCGAACCGTCCTTGAGGGTCTCGATGCGTCGGACGTCGAGACGGACCGATGCGTAGAACTTCAGGGCCTTGCCGCCCGTGGTGACCTCGGGCGAGCCGTAGACGACGCCGACCTTCTCGCGCAGCTGGTTGATGAAGACGGCCGTGGTCTTCGAGTGGCTGAGGGCGCCGGTGATCTTCCGCAGCGCCTGCGACATGAGACGGGCCTGGAGACCGACGTGGCTGTCACCCATCTCGCCCTCGATCTCCGCCCGCGGGACGAGGGCCGCGACGGAGTCGATGACGATGATGTCGAGGGCCCCGGACCGGATGAGCATGTCCGTGATCTCGAGCGCCTGCTCGCCGGTGTCCGGCTGGGACACCAGCAGGGCGTCGGTGTCGACGCCGAGGTTGCGTGCGTACTCCGGGTCGAGCGCGTGCTCCGCGTCGACGAACGCCGCGATCCCGCCCGCCTTCTGCGCGTTGGCGACCGCGTGGAGGGCCACGGTGGTCTTTCCGGAGCTCTCCGGCCCGTACACCTCCACGACCCGCCCGCGCGGCAGGCCGCCGATGCCGAGGGCGACGTCGAGGGAGATCGACCCCGTGGGGATGACGTCGATCGGGGCGCGCGCCTCGTCGCCGAGGCGCATGACGGAGCCCTTGCCGAACTGCTTGTCGATCTGGGACAGGGCGGTCGCGAGCGCCTTCTCGCGGTCGCCACCGGGTGCGGGTGCGGGCATCTGGTCACCTCGTGCGGGTCGTCTGCTGGGCACGGAGACGACGCTAGGCACCGCCTCCGACACAACCCTCGACGGTGGCTCCGGCTGTGGACGACCGGCCCGCCTCAGGCGCTGTGGACACGGCAACCATAGGACGAACACGTGTTCGACGCGGGACGCGACACGTGCGGCGTGTCGCGCCATCGACCACCGGAAGACCTACCGCAGGAGCAGCGACCGCAGCCGTCGCTCCGTCACGGCCACCCCGGCGAGACCGAGCCCGACGAGCACCGCCGCGTGCCCGAGCAGCCCCCAGCCGAGGTCCTCCAGCGCGCACCCCCGCAGCAGGGCGACGCCGTGGTAGAGCGGGGAGAGCTGCACGAGCCACGCCACCGAGGTCGGGTACGTCGACACCGGGTAGAAGGTCGCCGAGAACAGGAACAGCGGCACGATCGCGATCTGGACGACGTCGAGGTCCTGCCAGCTGCGCATGTACGTCGTCACCGCCATCCCGACGCTCGCGAACGCCCAGCCGACCAGCAGCGCGGACGGCAGCATGAGGAGCGCCCACGGGGTCCGCACGAGGCCGGCGAGGGCGAGCACGACGAAGAAGGCGGCGGCATACAGCGAGCCCCGCACGAGCGCCCACGACGTCTCCCCCACCGCCACGTCGCGCGGCCCCAGGGGCGTGGCGAGCACCGAGTCGTACAGCCGCGAGTACTTCAGCTTGAAGAAGACGTTGAACGTGGAGTCGAAGACGGCGCCGTTCATCGCCGCGCTCGCCATGAGCGCCGGAGCGACGAAGAGCGCGTACGGCACCAGGCGACCGGAGTCGGTCGTGACGTCGCCGACCAGCTGCCCGAGACCGATCCCGAGGCCGAACAGGTACATGACGGGCTCGACGAACCCCGAGAGCAGGAGGAGCCACGCGCGGCGGTAGGCCCGCATGTTCCGCTCGAGCAGGCTCATGGCGCGAGGCGGCGGGCCGCTCGGGAGCAGGCGACCCAGCACGCCGTAGGCCGGCACCGGGGGCCGGGTCGGCGGCACGACGGGCGCGCTCACGTGAGCCGCCGGGTGTACGTGCGGAGCGCGACGAGCAGGCCGGCGACCACCCACGCGACGAGGTAGGCGACGTGGCCCGCGACGACCAGCGGCGCCGGCGCGAGACCGAGCGTGGCGGCGCGGGCGAGCTCGACACCGTGCCACAGGGGCGTGAGCCACACGACGGGCTGCAGGAGGCCCGGCAGGTCCGCGACGGGGAAGAAGACCCCGGCGAACAGGAACATCGGGATGAGGGCGAAGCGCAGGAGCAGGGCGAAGGAGGTGTCGTTCGACACCGTCGCGGAGTACGCCGCGATGGGGAGGGCGAACGCCGTGCCCGTGAGCAGCCCCACGAGCACCGCGAGCGGGGCCCACGGCCACGCGACCAGTCCGAGCGCCGCCATGACGGCGAAGAACGGCACGATCGTGACGGCGAGGCGGACGGCGATGAAGACCATGTGCCCGACGAGCACGTCGCGCACCCGAAGCGGCGAGGCGAGCTGGGCGTGGTACTGCCGCTGCCACTTGATGGCCCCGAGGACCGGCCACGCCGACTCCCCGAAGCCCGACTGCATGGCGGAGGCGACGAGGACGCCCGGGGCCACGTAGGCGGCGTACGGCACGCCGCCGGGGGCGTCCCCGCCGGCGTCGACGAGCGTCCCGAGCCCGAAGCCCAGGCCGACGAGGTACAGCAGCGGCTCGAGCACCGAGCGGGCGACGAGGGAACGCCACCAGGCCCGGGACAGCACGAACCAGTAGGCGGCGGCGCGCCACCACAGCAGCCGGGTCGGGTGCGACGGCGTCGGCGACTGCGATCGCCGGATCGTTCCCGGCGCCCCCTCGGCCGACATCGCACCCTCCACTCACCGATCGCCGCGAAGGCTAGCGCGGGGTCGCCGTGCGGGCTCTCCCCGATGAGCCGGCCTGGGTGTGGTAAACCTTCCCTCGCTTGTTTACAGCACTCTCGACGATCGGAATTCACGATGACCGTGCAGACCCTCGCCCGCCGCGCCCGCGCTGCGGCGCTGCTGCCCCTCGCCGCCCTCGCTCTCGCCGCGTGCGGGTCGGGGGATCCCGACCCGGCCGGCACCGACGCCGTGGCGACCGACGCCGCGGTCGCGGACGCCGCCGACGCCGCTGTTGCCGCTGACGCGTTTCCCGTGACGATCGAGCACGCGTTCGGCGAGACCACCGTCGAGAGCGCACCCGAACGAGTCGTCACGTGGGGCTGGGGCTCCACCGACGCGGCCCTCGCCGTGGGCGTGGCGCCGGTCGCCATCCCCCTCGCCGCCTACGGCGGCAACGAGGACGGGGTGCTGCCGTGGGTGGCGGAGGAGCTCGACGCCCTCGGCGCCGACACCCCGACGCTCGTCCCCGACACCGACGGCGTCCCGTTCGAGCAGGTCGCCGCCGCGCAGCCCGACCTCATCCTCGCCGTCTACTCCGGCATCACGCAGGAGGAGTACGACACCCTGTCGGAGATCGCCCCGGTCGTCGCCTACCCGGACGCCGCGTGGTCCACGCCGTGGCGGGACGTCGTGACGACCGTCGGGCAGGCGCTGGGCCGCAGCGAGCAGGCGGAGGAGGTGCTCACCGACATCGAGGCGCAGGTCGAGGCGGCGGCCGAGGCGAACCCCGTCCTCGACGGCACGAGCGTCGCCGCCGTCGTCGACACGCCGGACGCCTTCTACGTGTACGAGCCCGCCGACCCGCGCGTGGAGTTCCTCACCGACCTCGGCATGGAGGTCGCCCCGAGCGTCAGCGAGCTGTCGACCGGCGAGTCGACGTTCTTCTACACGCTGAGCCCCGAGCTCGTCGGTGGCCTCGAGAGCGACGTGCTCCTCGCCTACGCCGACTCCGAGGAGCAGGCGCAGGCCTTCCTCGACAAGCCGTACGCGCAGTCGCTCCCCCAGGTCGGCAGCGGCGCGGTCGCGCAGGTCGTGGGTCAGGACGTGGTCGCGTCGGTGTCCCCGCCGACGGCGCTGTCACTGCCGTACGCCCTCGACACCTACGTCGCGGAGCTCGTCGAGGCGGCCGAGGCCGCGCAGGCCGCCGCCGCCGGCTGAGCCTCCCGGGGCTCACCGGCCGGGCCCTCGCTCAGTCCACGAGGGTCCGGCCGGTGAGCCGGAGGAACACGTCCTCCAGGCTCGAACGGCGCGGCAGCAGCGACATGGGCCGCTCCGGGCCCGCACCGAGCACGGCCGACGCGGTCGCGTCGGCGTCGTCGACGTACAGCAGGACCCGGTCCGGCAGCACCTCGACCCGCTCCGCGAGCGGGCGCAGCGGCTGCGCGTACGGCTCGTGGTCGTCCGTGCGGTAGCGGACCTCGAGCACCTCTCGCGTGCTGTGGCGCCGGATGAGCTCCTGCGGGCTGCCCTCGGCCACGTACCGCCCGCCGTCCATGACGACGAGCCGGTCGCACAGCTGCTCCGCCTCGTCCATGTAGTGCGTGGTGAGCACGAGCGTCACGCCCTCCCGCTTGAGGCGGTACAGCCGGTCCCACAGCACGTGCCGCGCCTGCGGGTCGAGCCCGGTGGTCGGCTCGTCGAGCAGGAGCACGTCGGGGTCGTTGACGAGGGCGCGGGCGATGGTGAGACGCCGCTTCATCCCGCCGGACAGCGGCTCCACGACCGAGTCCGCCCGGTCGGCGAGCTGGACGAAGTCGAGGAGCTCGTCGGCCTTCGCGCGGACCGCCGCGCGCGACAGGCCGAAGTAGCGGCCGTAGACGAGGACGTTCTCCCGGACGGTCAGCTCCTCGTCGAGCGTGTCGCGCTGCGGGACGACCCCGAGGCGGGCCCGGATGCGCGGGCCGTCGTGGCGCGGGTCGAGCCCGAGCACGCGCAGCTCGCCGTCCGTCGGGTCCGAGACGCAGCCGATGAGCCGCATGGTCGTCGACTTGCCGGCGCCATTGGGCCCGAGGATCCCGAAGGACTCGCCCCGGCGGACGTCGAGGTCGATGCCGTCGACCGCGACGAAGTCGCCGTACACCTTCCGGACGCCGCGTCCGTGGACCAGGACCGGTGCCGCGTCCCCGTCCCCGTCGATGGCCTCGTCCCCCGTCGCCGTCACGGCGCAGCAGAGTACGGCGCGAGGTCGGGTGCCCCGGGCCGGCGCGCGAGCAGGACCGCGACCGCGGCCAGCGGCGCGGCCGCCACGACGACCAGGCCGGGGTAGCCGAGCAGCGCGAGCACCGGCCCCGACACGGCGCCGGCGCCGGCCCCGGCGACGCCCATGACGAGGTCGGAGGCGCCTTGCAGCGTGCGGGCCCGGGGGTCGTCGCCGTCGAAGGCGCGCGCGAGGGCCGCGGAGCCCGCGACGAGGCACGACGACCAGCCGAGGCTGAGCAGCACCAGCCCGGCGCCGACCGCGCCGTGACCGAGCGGGCCGTCGCCCACGGCTCCCCCGCCACCGGCGACGACCAGCGCGGCGACGAGGAGCGCGAGGCCCGTGCCGATACCGGCTCTCGGGCCCGCCCGGTCGGCGAGCCAGCCGAAGAGCGGGCTCGCCGCGTACATGCCGGCGATGTGCCCGCTGATGACGAACCCGACGACCTGCAGGCTCGCCCCGTGCCCGCCGAGGTGGACCGGCGTCATCACCATGACGCCGACCATGACGGCGTGGGCGGCGGCGACCGCGACGACACCCAGACGGGCCTCGGGCACGTGCCACACGGCGCGCAGCACCGCGACGGTCGACGAGCCGGACCGGTCGCCGACCCGGTCACCTGCCCCGTCGCGCGGTGCCGCGAGCACCTCCTCACCGGGCCGGTGCCTCGGCAGTCCCACCGCGAGGACCCCCGCCGCGGCCGCGAAGGCGACGGCCGACAGGACGTACGCTCCGGAGTACGCCGGCAGACCGAGCCCGCGATCGAGCGCCCCGGCGGGACCGGCGAGGTTGGGGCCGGCGACGGCGCCGACGGTCGTCGCCCACACCACTGTCGACAGCGCCCGGCCGCGGGACTCGGCGACCACGCCGTCCGTCGCCGCGAAGCGCGCCTGCAGCCCCACCGCGGTCCCGGCGCCGAACAGCCCCGCCGCCGGCAGGAGGAGGGCGAAGGAGCCGATCACGGCGGCCCCGACCGTCCCCAGGGCACCGGCGACCGCGAGGCCGAGCCCGGCGACCAGCGCCGTCCGCCGGCCGCGGCGGGCGGCGAGCCGCGCCAGCGGGACCGCGAGCAGCGCGGCCCCGAGGACGGCGGCCGTCTGGAGCAGGCCGGCGAGAGAGGTCGAGCCCGCGACGTCCTGCGCCAGGAGGCTGCCCGCCGCGATGCCGACGGCGACGCCCACTCCGATGGCGACCTGGGCGGCGGACAGGACGACGACCTGCCGTCGGTGCGGGACACGCGGTCGTGCCCCGGCGAGGTCGGGCGGGCCGACCCCCGGGGCGGTGCTCACAACCGGCCGACCGCGTCGAGGCGCTCGGCGAGTCGGTGCCCGTCGCCGCCGTGGAGCACGGGCACCGGCCCGGCCCCCTCGTCGCTCTCGGGCGGGGTGAGACCGCGGGACAGGACCTGCTCGGCCGGGCTCAGCTCCCGCAGCAGGACGGCACGCACGGCCTCGGGGGCCTCCCTCGCGACGGTGGAGTAGATGTCGGGGTCGTGCTGTCCGTCGTCGCCGACGAGCAGCCACGTGAGGTGGGGCATCTCGATCCGCAGCCGGCGCAGGGCGCTCAGCTTGTGCTCGCGCCCGGAACGGAACCACCCCGTGTTCGTCGGTCCCCAGTCGGTGAGCAGCAGCGGGCCGACCGGGAAGCCGTGCTTGCGGAGGAACCGGCGCAGGAACGGCGCGGTGTTCCACGCCCCCGTCGAGAGGTAGACGACGAAGGTGCCGGGGTGACGCCGGGCCACCTCGCGGTAGAGCTCGGCCATGCCGGGCACCTCCGCGCGCGCCGTCTCGTGCCGGACGAACGTGTTCCACGCCGCGATGAAGGGCCGCGGCAGCCACGTCACCATGACCGTGTCGTCGATGTCGCTGACGAGGCCGACGTCGGCCTCGCGCCCCACCACCACGACCTCCCCCCGGCCGGGCTCGCCGCCCTGCGGCGTCATGACGACGGGGTGGCGGCCGGGCGGCAGGTCGACGGACAGGACGGCGTCGACGAGGCCGGCCCGGTCCGCGCGCACGTCGAAGCGGTGCCCGCCGACCTCCACCACGACCGGGGCGTGCTCCACCTGGGCGGTGATGAAGCTGCGCCAGCCGCGGGTGCGCACCCACGCGCGGTACGGGTCCTGGCCCCGGGCCATGAGGATGCGTCCGAAGACACGGACCCACGGCACGCCGTGCGGTGCCGGCACCCCCGCGGCGGCGCCGTAGCCGCGGTGGACCTGGGCGTGGGGCACCCACCCGCGCCGGCGCAGCACACCGACGGCGACGCGGTTGACGGCGTCCTCCAGCACGGCCGCCACGTGGAGGGCCGGGGTCTCCGCCGGGGCGTTCACGCGGCGCCCCCGCGCACACCGCTGCCGCGGCGGCGACGGTCGCGACCGAGCCGGCGCTCGGGCGGCACGTCCATGGCGTCGCACAGGGCGAGCCACACCCGTCGGGGGTCCTCGCCGCGCTCGAGGGCCTGCGCGGCCGTCGCGTCGAACGGCGCGAGCACGAGGTCGCTCACGAGCGTGTCGGCGAGCGCCCGACCGAACTCCTCGTGCGTGAGCGTCCGGAACTCGCTGAGCCTCACCCGAGGTTCCTACCACGCCCCGGTGCCGGCCAGCAGGCCGTGCACCCGTGCGGGCGCGGTTGTCGGTGCCGTCGCCCATGATGACGACGTGCCCCGACGTGCCTCGTCGGCCGCGTCGACCCGGGAGTCGGCGGGGCCGGACCCCGCCGCCGTCCTCGACCGGTTCTCGCCCGCGACGAGGGACTGGTTCGCGGCGGCGTTCGCCGCGCCCACGCCGGCTCAGCTCGGTGCGTGGGAGGCCGTCAGCGGCGGCGAGGACGCCCTCGTCGTGGCCCCGACGGGGTCCGGCAAGACCCTCGCCGCGTTCCTGTGGGCCCTCGACCGGCTCGCGGTCGAGCCGGTCCCGGAGCCGGCCCTGCGGTGCCGGGTCCTCTACGTGTCGCCGCTCAAGGCCCTCGCCGTCGACGTCGAGCGCAACCTGCGGTCGCCGCTCACCGGCATCCGCGGCAGCGCGGGGCGGCTCGGGCTCCCGGTCCCGGACGTCCGGGTGGGCGTCCGGTCCGGCGACACGCCGACCGACGAGCGGCGCCGGCTCGCGCAGAGCCCCCCGGACGTCCTCATCACGACACCGGAGTCGTTGTTCCTCCTCCTCACCTCGCGGGCTCGGGAGTCGCTGCGCGGGGTGCGGACGGTCGTCCTCGACGAGGTCCACGCCGTTGCGGGCACCAAGCGGGGCGCGCACCTCGCGGTGTCCCTCGAGCGGCTCGACGCCCTCCTGCCGGGGCCCGCGCAGCGGGTGGGTCTCTCCGCGACCGTGCGACCCGTCGACGAGGTCGCCCGGTACCTGTCCGGGGGGCGGCCGGTCCGGGTGGTGCAGCCGCGGTCGGACAAGGTCCTCGACGTCGCCGTCGAGGTGCCGGTGCCGGACATGGCCGACCTGGGTGCCCCGACGGGAGAGGTCGTCGGCTCCGCCGCCGGGGAGGAGCAGCGGACCTCCATCTGGCCGGCCATCCACTCCCGGGTCGTCGACCTCGTCGACGACCACCGCGCCACGCTCGTCTTCACGAACTCCCGGCGGCTCGCCGAGCGCGTGACGGCGCAGCTGAACGAGGTGTGGGTCGACAAGCACGCGCCCGAGGGCGACACGGACGACGAGGACGGCCCGCGGTCCGGCCCGCCCGCCGACGTGATGGGACAGGCGGGGGCCTCGGCGGGGGCGCCCGCGGTGCTCGCCCGCGCCCACCACGGCTCGGTGAGCAAGGAGCAGCGCGCGCTCATCGAGGACGACCTGAAGACGGGGCGGCTGCCCGCCGTCGTCGCCACGTCGAGCCTCGAGCTCGGCATCGACATGGGCGCGGTCGACCTCGTCGTGCAGGTGGAGTCCCCGCCGAGCGTCGCGAGCGGGCTGCAGCGCGTGGGCAGGGCAGGGCACCAGGTCGGGGCGGTGTCCCGCGGCATCGTCCTGCCCAAGCACCGCTCCGACCTCGTCCAGGCGGCCGTCGTCGCGGAGCGCATGCGGTCGGGGCAGATCGAGGCCCTCCACGTCCTCCGCTCCCCCCTCGACGTCCTGGCCCAGCAGGTGGTCGCGATGGTTGCGATGGACGACTGGCAGGTCGACGACCTGTACGCCCTCGTGCGCCGGACGGCCTCCTTCGCCGACCTGCCGCGCGGGCCGTTCGAGGCGACCCTCGACATGCTCGCGGGCCGCTACCCGAGCGAGGAGTTCGCCGAGCTGCGGCCGCGGCTCGTGTGGGACCGCGTCACCGACACCCTCCACGGCCGCCCCGGGGCGCAGCGGCTCGCCGTCACGTCCGGCGGCACCATCCCCGACCGGGGCCTCTTCGGGGTGTTCCTCGCCGGCGGCGACGGCCCGGGCCGTCGCGTCGGGGAGCTCGACGAGGAGATGGTGTACGAGACGCGGGTCGGGGACGTCGTCACCCTCGGCGCGAGCTCGTGGCGGGTGGAGGACATCACGCGCGATCAGGTGCTCGTCACACCTGCACCCGGTCAGCCGGGGCGGCTGCCGTTCTGGCACGGCGACGCCGCCGGGCGCCCCGCCGAGCTCGGCCGGGCCGTCGGGGCGTTCGTCCGCGAGCTCGCGGGCGCGGCGCCCGCGGCGGCCCGCGAGCGGGCACGGGCCGCGGGGCTCGACGCGTGGGCGGTCGACAACCTCCTCGCCTACCTCGAGGAGCAGCGCGCGGCCACGGGGCACGTGCCGGACGACCGGACCGTCCTCGTCGAGCGCTTCCGGGACGAGCTCGGCGACTGGCGGGTGTGCGTGCACTCCCCCTACGGCGCCCAGCTGCACGCGCCGTGGGCGCTCGCGCTGGCGGCCCGGTTCCGGGAGCGGCACGGCCTCGACGTCCAGGCGATGCACGGCGACGACGGGATCGTCCTCCGGCTTCCCGACGTCGAGGTCGGCGGCTGGGGCACCCGCGGCGCGGACGACGGCCCGGACGGCGGCGACCCGTGGGACACGGGCGGGGGCGCGTGGCCGCTCGCGCAGGAGGTGCACGGGGTCGAGGTCGCGGAGCTCGTCGTCCTCGACCCGGACGACGTCGAGGACGTCGTCACGCAGGAGGTGGGCGGGTCCGCGCTCTTCGCGTCCCGGTTCCGGGAGTGCGCCGCGCGCGCGCTCCTCCTGCCGCGGCGCACCCCCGGGCGGCGCCAGCCCCTGTGGCAGCAGCGACAGCGGGCCGCCTCCCTGCTCGACGTCGCCCGCCGCTACCCCAGCTTCCCGATCGTGCTGGAGACAGTCCGCGAGTGCCTGCAGGACGTCTTCGACGTCCCCGGGCTGCGGACCCTCATGCAGGACGTCGCCGCGGGCCGGGTGCGGGTCGTCGAGGTCGAGACGACGACGCCGTCGCCCATGGCGCGCTCGCTCATGTTCGGCTACGTCGCGCAGTTCCTCTACGAGGGCGACTCCCCGCTCGCCGAGCGCCGCGCCGCCGCGCTCTCGCTCGACCCGCAGCTGCTCGGTGAGCTGCTGGGCCGCGGGGACGGCGCGACCCTGCGGGACCTCCTCGACCCGGACGCCGTGCAGACGCTGGAGGCGCAGCTGCAGCGGACCGCGACCGACCGGCGTGCCGGCGACACCGAGGCGGTCGCCGACCTCCTGCGGGTGCTCGGCCCCCTCACGACCGCCGAGGTCGCCGCCCGCTGCGACGACCCGGCCGCCGCCGAGCACCGGCTCGCCGCGCTCGAGAACGCCCGTCGCACCGTACGGGTGCGCATCGGCGGCGACGAGCACCACGCAGCGGTGGAGGACGCCGCCCGCCTGCGGGACGGGCTCGGGGTCGCCCTGCCGGTCGGGCTGCCCGAGGCGTTCCTCGAGGCCGGCCCGGACCCCCTCGGGGACCTCGTCGCACGTCACGCCCGCACCCACGGGCCGTTCACCGCCGAGCAGGTGGCGGCCCGGTTCGCCCTCGGGGTCGCCGTGGTCCGCACGGCGCTGCGCCGCCTGGAGGAGACCGGCCGGGTGACGTCCGGGCAGATCCGCCCCCTCGCCGCGGGCGGCGCGGTCGAGGACGTCGACTGGTGCGACGCGGGCGTGCTGCGGGTGCTCCGACGTCGCTCGCTCGCGGCGCTGCACCAGGAGGTCGAGCCGGTCACCGCGGTCGAGCTCGCCCGCTTCGTGCCGGCCTGGCAGCACGTGGCGTCCGGGCCCGCGCGCGGGGGGCTGAGGGGCGTCGACGGACTGCTGCGCGCGGTCGAGCAGCTCGCGGGCGCACGGGTGCCCGCGAGCGCCCTCGAGCAGCTCGTGCTGCCCGCACGGGTGAGCGACTACGCCCCCGCCATGCTCGACGAGCTGACCTCCAGCGGCGAGGTGCTGTGGACCGGGCACGGGGCGCTGCCCGGCGGTGACGGCTGGGTGTCGCTGCACCCGGCCCGCACCGCCCACCTCACGCTGCCGCTGGCGGTCGGCGGCGCCGGCGGGACCGGCCCCGACGACGCAGCGGACCCCTCCGACGACGTGCCGACCGCCTCCGACCCGGCAGCCCGTGAGCGCGTGCTCGACCTGCTGTCCGGGGGCGGGGCGTTCTTCTTCCGCAGGCTGGCCGAGGCCGCGCAGCTGCCGGACGGCGCCGTCGTCGACCTCCTGTGGGAGCTCGTGTGGGCCGGGCTCGTGACGAACGACACCCTCGCCCCGCTGCGGGCCCGGGTACCGGTGGGGCCGCGCCGCGCAGGCACGCGGACGTCGTCGCGCGTGCGGCGCGGGGGCCGGCCGAGGCTGCGGGGTCCCGGGGCGGGTGGGCTCACGAGCCCGTTCGGCGGTGGCCTCGGGAGCGCGCCGACGCCGCCGCAGGGAGCGGGACGCTGGGCTCTCGTGCCGACGGAGACCCGCGCCGCAGGCGCACCGACCGACGCGACGGCGGCGACCGTCCGGGCGACGGCGCTGGCCGACCTCCTGCTCGACCGGTACGGCGTCGTGACGCGCGGCAGCGTCGTCGCGGAGGACGTCCCGGGCGGCTTCGCCGCCGTGTACCGGGTCCTCGCCGCGATGGAGGAGGCGGGGCGGGTCCGGCGCGGCTACTTCGTCGAGGGTCTCGGTGCCGCCCAGTTCGCCACCGTCGGCGCCGTCGACCGGCTGCGGGCCGGGAGCGAGGGCGAGGCGTCCCCCGACGTGCGCGCGGGGACCGACCCCGCACGCGACCTCCGGCGCCAGGCGCTGGTGCTGGCCGCCACCGACCCCGCGAACGTCTACGGGGCCGCCCTCCCGTGGCCGGAGCGGGAGGGGCACCGGGCCGGCCGCAAGGCCGGGGCGGTCGTCGTGACCGTGGCCGGCGCCCTCGCGCTCTACCTCGAGCGCGGCGCGCGGAGCCTCCTCACCTACACCGACGACGAGTCCGTCCTCGAGGCGGCCGCCGCCGCGCTCGTCGGCCACGTGAGCGACGGGCAGCTCGGTCGCGTCACGGTCGTCCGCGCCGACGGTGAGGGGGTGCTCGACGCAGGCTCCCCCGTGGCCCGGGCCCTCGAGGCCGCCGGGTTCCGCGCGACCCCGCGGGGCCTGCGGGCCGGCTGATGCCCGAGGGCGACACCGTCTGGCTCGCCGCCCGGCGCCTCCACGAGGCGCTGGCCGGTCGTGTGCTCCTCGCCTCGGACTTCCGGGTGCCGCAGCTCGCGACCACGGACCTCGCCGGCAGCACCGTCACCGGGGTCGAGGCGCGTGGCAAGCACCTGCTCACCCGCTTCGCCGGGGGCCCCGGCGGCGAGGTCACCCTCCACACGCACTTCCGCATGGACGGGTCCTGGCACCTGTACCCCGACGGGCGCCGGTGGGGCGGCGGCCCGGACTGGCAGGTGCGTGTCGTGCTCCGGGTCGAGGGGACGGCGGCCGTCGGGTACCGCCTGCCGGTCGTCGAGCTCCTCCCCACCGACCGCGAGCACGACGTCGTCGGGCACCTGGGACCGGACGTCCTCGGGCCGGGGTGGGACCCGACCGCCGCGACCGTGAACCTCCTCGCCGCTCCCGAGCGGGAGGTCGGCGACGCCCTGCTCGACCAGCGGGTCCTCGCGGGCGTCGGCAACCTCTACCGCGCCGAGACGTGCTTCGTCGCGGGCGTCACCCCGTTCACCCCGGTCGGGGACCTGCCGCACCACGGCAGCTCCGCCGCGCAGGTCGTCGCGGTGGCGGCGCGGTTGCTGCACGCCAACCGCGGCCGGTGGCAGCAGAGCACCACCGGGGACCTGCGTCGCGGACGCGACCACTGGGTGTTCGAGCAGCGGCGCTGCCTGCGCTGCGGGACGCCCGTCCTCACCGCCGCGACGGGTGACGCCGGGCGCGAGCGGGTCGCGTACTGGTGCCCGCGGTGCCAGCGTGGGCCGGCGCCGGATCCGGTGCCCCTGTCGGTGCTGCTGCCCCCGACGCGCGGCCGCACCCGCTACCGGCCGTGACCTGCCGGCTCAGGCGACGGGCGCGAGGGACTCGTCGTCGCTCGCGACCGGTGCGGGGATGACCGTCTTGCGGATGGCGTCGACCGCGGGCTCGCCCGTGCGCGCCGTGCGCGCGCCCTGCGTCGCCGGGACACCGGCGCCGGCCTCGAGCCGGGCGGCCAGGGACTCCGAGACCGCCACGCGGTCGCTCACCGACCGCAGGACGCTCGACATGGGGACGTCGAGGGCCTCGCAGATGCTGAGCAGGAGCTCGGACGAGGCCTCCTTCTGCCCGCGCTCGACCTCGCTGAGGTAGCCGAGCGAGACCCGGGCGCTCGAGGACACGTCGCGCAGCGTGCGGCCCTGGCGCTGCCGGGCACCGCGCAGGACGTCGCCGATCTCCTCGCGGAGCAGGACCATGACGACCTCCCTTCCCGGCCGGATCGGCCTCGTGCGGTGCGTCCGTCCCGGTCGTCTCGGGACGGACCCGCGTCTGCGGTTGGTCGCTCCACGGTACCTCCCCGTCGCCGGAGGGGTCGCGTCGGGCACATCACGATCGTGTGAACACCCGTGCGGGCGCCAGGACCGGGCCCCGCACGGTCGTCAACGCCGGCGCCGCTCCGCCGCTTCCCGCGCCCGGGTGCGCACCTCGGCGCGGTGCCGGCGGGCCGCGCCGAGGATGGCGACCGCGTACTGGACGCCGGTGACGACGGTGACGACGACCGCTGCGACCATGACGGCCCACCCCGCGTACCGCAGCAGCTCCGGCAGCGGCGCCACGAGCAGGGCGAGGGCGACGGTCTGCAGCACGGTCTTGAGCTTCCCGCCGCGGCTGGCCGGGACGACGGTGTGCCGGATCACGACGGCGCGCAGCACCGTCACCCCGACCTCGCGGACGAGGACGACCGCCGTCACCCACCACGGCAGGATGCCGAGCAGGCTGAGCCCGACGAACCCGGCCCCCGTGAGCGCCTTGTCGGCGATCGGGTCCGCGACGATGCCGAACGTCGTGACGCTGCCCTGCCGGCGCGCCAGCCACCCGTCGAGCCGGTCCGTCGCGGCCGCGACGACGAAGACGACGGCCGCCCACCAGCGCAGGCTCGTGTCGTCGCCGCCGTCCGCGAGCAGCAGCCACGCGAAGACGGGCACGAGGAGGATGCGCAGGAGCGTGAGGGCGTTGGGCAGGTTGGCGTTGCGCCCGAAGGAGCCCCGGTCGACCACCCGCCGCCCGCTCACCGCTGCTCCACCGCCGCGACGAGGTCGGCGCCCTCGGCGGCCACGACCCGCGCGCGGACGAGCTCGCCGGGCACGGCCAGCACACCGACCGGCAGGACGACGGTGGTGGTGCCGTCGACCTCGGGCCCCTGGTGGGCCGCACGACCGACCACGTGGTGCTGCGCACCGGCGTGCGCGGGGGCGTCCTCGTCGACCGCCTCCTCCACGAGCACCTCGACGTCCTCACCGACCCGCTCCTCCGCGCGCTGCGCGACCAGCTCGTCGACGACCGCACTGACGTGGGCGACGCGGGCCGCCACCTCGGCGTCGTCGACGTGACCGTCGAGCCGCTCCCCCTCGGTGCCGTCCTCGTCGGAGTAGCCGAACACCCCGACCGCGTCGAGCCGGGCGGCCCCGAGGAACGCGACGAGCTCCTCGACGTCGGCCTCGGTCTCGCCCGGGAACCCGACGATGACGTTGGAGCGGGCACCCGCGGTCGGTGCGTGCGCCCGGACCCGGTCGAGCAGGGCGAGGAAGTGCTCGGACCCGCCGAAGCGACGCATGCGCCGCAGCAGGCCGGGCGCGGCGTGCTGGAAGGACAGGTCGAAGTACGGCGCCACCCCGGGTGTGGTCGCGATGGCCCTGAGCAGCCCGGGGCGCAGCTCGGCGGGCTGGAGGTAGGACACCCGGACGCGGGAGACGCCGGGCACGGCGACGAGCTCCGGCAGCAGCCGCTCGAGCAGGTCGAGGTCCCCGAGGTCCTTGCCGTAGCTCGTCGTGTTCTCGCTGACGAGGAACAGCTCACGGGCGCCGCGCTCGGCGAGCCACCGTGCCTCGTCGAGCACCTCGGTCGGGCGGCGGGAGAC
Organism: Aquipuribacter nitratireducens; assembly: GCF_037860835.1. Lineage (NCBI taxonomy): Bacteria > Bacillati > Actinomycetota > Actinomycetes > Micrococcales > Intrasporangiaceae > Aquipuribacter > Aquipuribacter nitratireducens. The sequence continues at coordinate 399,240 of NZ_JBBEOG010000003.1, forward strand.
GAAGGAGCCGCGGAACGCGGGGATCGCGCAGAAGGCACACCGCCGGTCGCAGCCGTTGGCGATCTTCAGCGGCGCCCAGGGGGCGTCGTCGAGCCGGGCCCGCAGCACCGGCGGCCCGGACCGCGGCGCGCCGGCGGTCGATCCGGCGACCGACGTGCCGACAGTCGTCCCGGCCGGACGCGACGCCTGCCGCGCGGCGGGCGCCAGCGGCAGCAGCGTCCGGCGGTCGCGCGGCACGTGGCTCGCGGGCCGCTGCCCGTCGAGCACGTCCTGCAGGTGCCGGTGGAGGTCGGCGTAGGAGTCGAAGCCGAGGACGGCGTCGGCCTCCGGCAGGGAGTCGGCCAGCTCCTGGCCGTACCGCTCGGCGAGGCAGCCGACGGCGACGACGGCCCGCGTCCGCCCGGAGCCCTTGAGGTCCGCGGTCTCGAGCAGGGTGTCGACGGAGTCCTTCTTCGCCTGCTCGACGAAGCCGCACGTGTTGACGACGGCCACGTCGGCGTCGGCCGGGTCCGGCACGAGCGTCCAGCCGTTGGCGAGCAGCCGCCCGGCGAGCTCCTCGGAGTCGACGTCGTTCCGCGCGCACCCGAGGCTCGTGATCGCCACCCTGCGCTCGGCCGTCCGCTCCACGACTCCCAGCCTAGGCGCGACGTCGGGCACGATCGTGCCATGGCGGTCGGCAGCCACACCGAGGTGGAGACGAAGCTCGCGGTGACGGACGAGGCGGGCGCGTCCGTCGCGGCGCTGCTCGACGACGACGCGGGGCTGCTCGCACTGCCCGGGGTGGCCGGAGTCGACCGCCCCGGCACCGTCGAGCTCGTCGCGACGTACCACGACACCACGGACCTGCGGCTGGCCCGGTCACGGGCCACCCTGCGGCGACGTACCGGCGGGGCGGACGAGGGCTGGCACCTCAAGCTGCCGGGCCGCGAGGACAGCCGCACCGAGGTGCACGAGCCCCTGGGGGACGACGCCGCTGGGGTGCCGGACCGGCTCGTCGACCTCACCCGGTCCCGGCACCGCGGGGCCGGGATCGGTCCGGTCGCCGTGCTGCGGACCCGGCGGACCGAGATCCACCTCCTCGACCACGACGCCCGCGTGCTCGCGGAGATCGCCGACGACGAGGTGACCGCCGAGGTCGCGGACGTCCTCGTCGCTCCCGGGCACCCGGCCGTCGTGGTCTGGCACGAGGTGGAGGTCGAGCTCGTCTCCGGAGGCCGGGACCTGCTCGCGGCCGCGGTCAGCCTCCTCCGGGACGCGGGCGCGGAGCCGGCGGCGTCGCCGTCGAAGCTGGCGCGGGCCCTCGGCGCCGCGGGCGCGCGCCCCGCCGTCGGTGCCACCGGGGACGACGACGCACGGAGGTCGCCGCGGACGGCGCTCGACGTCGCGCTCGTCGCCGTGGGCGAGCACGTGCGCTCGCTCGTCGAGGAGGACCCCCACGTCCGGCTCGACTCCCCCGACTCCGTCCACAAGGCGCGGGTCGCCACCCGGCGCCTGCGCTCGACGCTCGCGACGTTCCGGCCGCAGCTCGACCGCGACGTCACCGAGCCCGTGCGGGACCGGCTCAAGGACCTGGGCTCCGCCCTCGGCGGCGCCCGCGACGCAGAGGTGCTGTCGGCCCGCCTGCAGGGTCGGCTCGCGGGGCTGCCACCCGAGCTCGTCCCGGGACCGGTGGCCGCGCGCCTGCAGGCCGACCTCGACGGCGGCTACGAGCGGGAGCGCGAGGTCGCCGTGGCCGCGCTCGACGCGCCCGAGCACGCCGACCTGCTCGACCGCCTCGAGGCGCTCGTGCTCGACCCGCCGCGCGGCCGACGGGCCGACGACCCGGCCCGCAAGGGCACGCGGCGCCGGGCGCGGAAGGCGGTGCGGCGGCTCGAGGACCGCCTCGGCCGGGTACCGGCCGAGGTCGGGCCCGAACGGGACGCCGCCCTCCACGAGGTCCGGAAGGCGGCGAAGCGGGTGCGGTACGCGGGCGAGGCGCTCACCGGCGTCCACGGGAAGAAGGCGGCCCGCCTCGCCTCGCGGGCCGAGGACCTGCAGGACCTGCTCGGCGAGCACCAGGACGCCGTCGTCGCCACGGACCGCCTGCGCGACATGGCCCTGCGCGCACACGCCGACGGGGAGAACACCTTCGGCTACGGGCTGCTGGCCGGGCTCGAGCACGCCCGTACCGCCGGCCTGGACCCCGACGACCCGGCGCTCGTGCGGGCCCTGCGCCGGCTGCGGAAGGCCGCCCGGCGCTGGCCGGGCTGACCCGCGTCGACGGGCTGGTCAGTGCTCGCCCGCGACCTCACGCAGCGAGCGGGTCGGACGCAGCCACGCACCGGACTCGGGCAGGGCGTCGAGCCGGGTCCGGTCGAGGGGCTCGAGGAAGGCACCGGGCACCTCCTCGAGGTCGAGGAAGCGGAGCAGCGGGGACTGCGCGGCGTAGCCCGCGACCTCGAAGAACGACAGGACCGTGACGTCGACCCCGTGGCCCGCGAGCTCCTCGAGGGGCTCGAGGAAGTTGCGCCCGTCGCCGCTCGCGACGACGAGCCGTGCGAGCCGGCCCGAGGCGGCACGGTGCCGGACGTGGGCCAGCATGTCGAGGTCGACGTCGTCGCGGTCGACGAGCTTCGGTCTGGCGAACACCGCGAAGCCGATGGCCCGGACCGCCTCCACCCACCCGCGCATGCCGTGCGCGGCCGCGGGCGGCACGTTGGCGAACACGGCGCCCTCGACCTCGTGGTCCCCGGCGGTGTCGACGAGCCAGCGGGCGATGGCGTCGTAGCGGGGACGGTTCGCCGCGGTGGGCTTGGCCCCGATGACCTGCGCGAGTGTGGCGTCGACGTTCGGGGCGTCCCACACGAGGACGTCGAGCGGGCCGTCGCCCGGCGGGAGCGGGAACTCGGGGGTGTGCCGCTCGTCGACGGGGTCCGGTGCGTGCTCAGCCACGGCCGGTCAGCTCCCACGCGTCCTCGGACTCCTCGTCGAGGTCCGCCTCGTCGACGACCCGGGCCGCCGCGGCGTCCCCCACGGGGTCACCGTCGTAGCGGTCGCGCGAGCCGGCGTCGTCCGACGGTCCGCCCCCGCCGTCCTCACCCCGCAGGCGCGCGAGCACCTCGGGCAGGTCGTCGGGGCGGGCGAGCACGTCCCGTGCCTTCGAGCCCTCGCTGGGCCCGACGACCTCACGCGACTCGAGGAGGTCCATGAGGCGTCCCGCCTTCGCGAAGCCGACGCGCAGCTTGCGCTGCAGCATCGAGGTGGAGCCGAACTGGGTGGTGACGACGAGCTCGGCCGCCTGCAGGAGCACCTCGAGGTCGTCGCCGATGTCCTCGTCGACCTGCTTCTTCGCCGCGGGCGCCGTGACGTCGGGCCGGTACACCGGCTGCAGCTGCTGCTTGACGTGCGCGACGACCTCGGCGACCTCGGACTCCGTGACCCACGCCCCCTGGACGCGCATCGGCTTGCTCGCGCCCATGGGCAGGAAGAGGGCGTCGCCCTGTCCGATGAGCTTCTCCGCGCCGGGCTGGTCGAGGACGACCCGGGAGTCCGCCAGCGAGCTCGTCGCGAAGGCGAGCCGGCTCGGCACGTTCGCCTTGATGAGGCCGGTGACGACGTCGACGCTCGGCCGCTGCGTCGCGAGGACGAGGTGGATGCCGGCGGCGCGCGCGAGCTGCGTGATGCGGACGACGGAGTCCTCGACGTCCCGCGGCGCGACCATCATGAGGTCGGCGAGCTCGTCGACGATGACGAGGAGGTACGGGTACGGCTGCAGCTGCCGCTCGCTGCCCGGCGGCGGCTGCACGGCGCCGGTGCGGATGGCCTTGTTGAAGTCGTCGATGTGCCGGAAGCCGTAGCTCGCGAGGTCGTCGTAGCGGTGGTCCATCTCCGCGACGACCCACTGCAGCGCCTCGGCGGCCTTCTTCGGGTTCGTGATGATGGGCGTGATGAGGTGCGGCACGCCCTCGTACGCGGTGAGCTCGACCCGCTTGGGGTCGACGAGGACCATCCGGACCTCGTCCGGCGTCGCCCGCACGAGCACCGACGTGATCATCGAGTTGATGAACGACGACTTGCCCGCGCCGGTCGCCCCCGCGACGAGCATGTGCGGCATCTTCGCGAGGTTCGCCACGACGTAGCCGCCCTCGACGTCCTTGCCGACGCCGATCGTCATGGGGTGGCTGCTGCGCCGTGCGACGTCGGAGCGGAGCACGTCGCCGAGGCAGACGGTCTCCTTGTCGGCGTTGGGGATCTCGATGCCGATGGCGGACTTGCCGGGGATGGGCGAGAGGATCCGGACGTCGGCGCTCGCGACGGCGTAGGAGATGTTGCGCGACAGCGCGGTCACCCGCTCCACCTTGACGCCCGCACCCAGCTCGACCTCGTAGCGGGTGACCGTGGGCCCCCGGGTGTACCCGGTGACGGCCGCGTCGATCTGGAACTGGGCGAGGACGTCGGTGAGCGCGGCGACGACGTCGTCGTTGACGACGGTCCGCGAGCGGTGCGGGGTGCCGGCGTGGAGGCGGGCGACGTCGGGCAGCGTGTAGACGACGTCCCCGGCGAGCACGAGCTGCTCGGCGCGCTCGGGCAGTCCCGTCGGCTCGGGCGGCACGCGGTCGCCCGCCTTCGCCGCGGCCGGGGCCGGCCCGGGGACGGGCTGGGGGGCCGGGTCGGGTCCGGCGCCGACCGGGCTGTCGCCGCGACCGACCACGGCGGCGGAGTCGTACGGGGTGTCGTCGGCGCGCCCGTCGGAGCGGCCGTCGAGGAGGCGGCCACCACGGTCGGCCGTCGCCGCGTCGTCCGCACCCTTGCGGCGCCGGGACCGGCGCGGCTCGGGGGCGGGGGCCACGTCCTGCCCGTGGCGACCGCTGCGCACCGCGTCGTCGGCGTCGTCGGCGGGGTCACCGTCGTCAGCGGCGTCCGCTCCCGTGCCCCGTGTGCTGCCCGTGAGCCACGCGAGCGCGTCCCGCACGCGGCCGCTCACCTCGTGCAACGGCGTGGCGGTGACGACGAGGACGCCGAAGCCGCCCAGCAGCACGAGCAGGGGGACCGCGAGCCACACCGACACGGCGGCCTCGAGCGGGTCGGCGACGACGAAGCCGACGACCCCGCCGCCCGCGTAGAGGCGCTCGACGCCCTCGGACGGGGTCGGCAGGCCGGCGGCGAGGTGGAGGACCCCGGCGCAGGCGGCGCCGACGAACACGAGACCGATGCCGATGCGCCCGTTGCCGTGCTCGTCGTCGGGGCGCCGGAAGAGCCGGAGGCTGAGGACGAGGAGCACGAGCGGGAGTGCGAGGGCGGCCCGGCCGAGGGCGCCGGCCGTCAGCCAGTGGACCGCGTCGATGACGACCCCGTCGAGGGTGAACCACTCCCCCGCCGCGACCACGGCGGCGGCGGCGAGCAGGAGGAAGCCCGCACCGTCGCGGCGGTGGGCGGGGTCGAGCTCCGCGGTGCTGCGGTGGACGGACCTCACGAGCGAGCCGACGAGCCTTCCGGGGAGCAGGAGCAGGGCCAGCAGGACGCGGCCGGCACGAGCGCCGCCACCGCCCGTGCCGCGACGCGCCGCCGGTCGCCCGCCCCCCTTCGCCGGCTTGCGGGGGGTGGAGGTGCGCGACCTGCCCGTGCTCGAGCCCTTGCCGGAGCGCGCGGTCGGGCGCGCTCCCGAGGAGCGGGTCGAGGACGACGTGCGGGCCACCCCGTCACCGTACGCGCGGGCGGACGGGCGGCGGCGGTGCACACGCCGCCGCGGTGGGGTCCTCGCGGCGGAGGCGCCGGCTCAGGTGCTGAGCACGACCGGGACGATCATCGGGCGGCGGCGGTAGCGCTCGTTGACCCAGCGGCCGATGGTCCGCCGCACCACCTGCTGCAGCTGGTGCTGGTCGGTGGCCCCGCTGGTGACCGCGTCGACGAGCGCCTTCTCGATGCGGGGCGTCACCTGCTCGAAGACGGTCTGCTCCTCGGCGAAGCCGCGCGCGTGGACGTGCGGGCCGGCCACCACCCGGCCGTTCTCGTGGTCGACGACGACGAAGCAGGAGACGAACCCCTCCTCCGCGAGGATCCGCCGGTCCTTGAGGTCGGCGTCGGTGATCTCGCCGACCGTCGAGCCGTCGACGTAGACGAACCCGCACTCGACCGCCCCGACGACCCGCGCGACCCCGTGGGTGAGGTCGACGACGTGGCCGTCCTCGACCACGACGACGCGGTCCGCGGGCACCCCGGAGAGCCGCGCGATCGCGGCGTTCGCCGTGAGGTGGCGAGGCTCGCCGTGCACCGGCATGACGTTCGCGGGCCGGACGAGGTTGTAGACGTACAACAGCTCCCCCGCGGTGGCGTGCCCGCCGGTGTGGACCTTCGCGACGCCCTTGTGCACGACGTCGGCGCCGAGGCGGGTGAGGCCGTTGATGACGCGGTAGACGGCGTTCTCGTTGCCGGGGATGAGGCTGGAGGCGAGGACGACGGTGTCCCCGGCACCGACCTGCACCCGGTGGTCGCCGTTCGCCATGCGCGACAGCGCCGCCATCGGCTCGCCCTGCGACCCGGTCGACATGATGACGACCTTCGAGTCGGGCAGGTCCTCCACCTGCTTGATGTCGACGAGGACGCCCGGGGGCACGTCGAGGTAGCCCAGGTCGCGGGCCACACCCATGTTCCGCACCATCGAGCGGCCCACGAACGCGACCTTGCGGCCGTGCTCCGCGGCCGCGTCGAGGACCTGTTGGACGCGGTGCACGTGGCTGGCGAAGCTCGCGACGACGATGCGCTTCTGCGCCCGCGCGAAGATGTGGGACAGGACGGGCCCGATCTCGCGCTCGGGGAGCGTGAAGCCCGGCACGTCGGCGCTCGTGGAGTCGATCATCAGCAGGTCGACACCGCGCTCGGCGACGCGGGCGAAGTGCCGCAGGTCGGTGATCCGCCGGTCGAGCGGGAGCTGGTCGAGCTTGAAGTCGCCGGTGTGGAGGATCGTGCCGGCGCTCGTCGTGACGGCGACGGCCAGCGCGTCCGGGATGGAGTGGCTCACGGCGAGGAACTCGCAGGAGAACGGCCCGAGCTGCTCCGTCACGCCCTCGGCGACGGTCAGCTGGAGCGGGGTGATGCGGTGCTCCTTGAGCTTCGCCTCGACGAAGGCGAGCGTGAGCTGGGAGCCCACGACGGGGATGTCGGCCTTGAGGCGGAGCAGGTACGGCACGGCGCCGATGTGGTCCTCGTGGCCGTGGGTGAGCACGACCGCGACGACGTCGTCGAGCCGGTCGGCGATGTACTGGAAGTCGGGGAGGATGAGGTCGACGCCGGGCTGGTCGTCCTCGGGGAACAGCACGCCGCAGTCTATGACGAGCAGCTTCCCGTCGTGCTCGAGCACCGCCATGTTCCGCCCGATCTCCCCGAGCCCGCCGAGCGGGACCACCCGGGTGGTGCCGGGTGCGAGCGGGGGCGGAGCGGGCAGGTCGGTACGGGCTGGCAGCACGGGGCGAGCCTAGTGGCGGACCGCGACACGCCCGACCGGACGCCCCGCGGGCCCGGGTGGTCGGTCAGAGCAGCCCGGCGTCGCCGAGGGCGGACACGAGCCCCGCCCGCTCGGTCTCGTCCGGGACCACCAGCGGCAGCCGTACCGCCGGCGACGGCAGGTGCCCGAGGGCGTGCAGCGCGGCCTTGACGGCGACGGCGCCCTGCATGCGGGTCATGACGGCGTCGACAAGAGGCTGCAGCGCGTGGTGCTCCGCCCGCGCGGTCGCCGTGTCGCCCGCGTCGTGGGCCGCGACGAGTCGTGCGTAGGCGGGCGCCGCCAGGTGGGTCGTGACGCCGACGACACCGACCCCGCCGACGGCGAGGTACGGCAGCGTGAGTCCGTCGTCGCCGGAGTACACCGCGAGGTCGCTGCCGCGCATGACCCGCGTGGCGGCCTGGAGGTCGCCCTTGGCGTCCTTCACCGCGACGACCCGCGGGTGCTCCCCGAGACGGAGCAGCGTCTCCGTGGCGAAGGCGACGGCCGTGCGCCCCGGGATGTCGTACAGCATGACGGGCAGCCCTGTGCCGTCCGCGACGGTCGTGACGTGGGCGATCAGGCCCGCCTGCGAGGGCCGCGAGTAGTACGGCGACACGAGGAGCAGGCCGTGGGCGCCGGCCGCGGCGGCCTCACGGGCGAGGTGGCAGGAGTGCGCCGTGTCGTTGGTGCCGACGCCGGCGACGACGTGGGCCCGGTCCCCGACGGCCTCGACGACCACCTGGACGACCCGGCGCTTCTCCTCGTCCGTCGTCGTCGGCGACTCCCCCGTGGTGCCGTTGACGACGAGGCCCTCGGTGCCGGCGTCGACGAGGTGCTCGGCCAGCGCCGCGGCGGCCTCGACGTCGAGCCCGCCGTCGTCCCGGAAGGGGGTCGCCATCGCGGTGAGGAGGGCTCCGAAGGGGCGCGCGACCATGCGGGGGAGCCTAACCGTGACGCGGTGGCAGCCGACGCTCCCCCGGGACGCGGAGAACCGCGGCACCAGTCGCTCGGGGGGTCCGGCTGGCACCGCGGTTCGGGGGGGTCATCGCCGGAGCGGCCGACCGCGTTACAGGGCCGCCCACGTGACCTGCCTCACACCCGTCCGTCTGCGTCCGTGTCGACCTGCGAGCGGGAGGTGTGCGTCTGCGTGGGGGGCGTCAGGGGGCGACCCGGCCGTTGGCGTCGAAGGCGGCGTGCGTGACGGGCATGAGAGCCGCCCACTCCCGCTCCATCTGCTCGGCGACCATCTCGATCTCCCGTTGGGGGAACGACGGGAACGTCGAGTCCTCCCGCTTCGTGCGCAGCGAGAGGAAGTTCATGAGGGACCGGGCGTTCACCGTCACGTACATCGAGGAGTACAGGCTCAGCGGCAGCACGATACGGGCGACCTCGCGCGCCACCCCGGCCTCGAGCATCCGCTCGTAGGCACGCCACGCGGTGAGGTACGTCTCGCGGGTCGCCTCGGTGACGACGGCGTGCTGCTCGTCGGTGCCGGGCACGAAGTCGTAGGCCCCGGGCTTGCCGACCTGCTGGAGGTTGCGCTCCCGCGACGGCACGTAGAACACCGGCCGCATCTCCCGGTAGCGGCCGCTCTCCTCGTTGTACGAGGCCATCCGGTGCCGCTGGAACTCCCGGAACACGAAGAGCGGCGCGCTCACGTAGAACGTCATGACGGCGTGCTCGAAGGGGCTGCCGTGCCGGTCCCGCATGAGGTAGCGGACGAGGCCGGCCGAGCGCTCGGGGTCGGCGTCGACGTCGGCGAGGCTCCCCTCCCCCTTCGTCGAGACCCGCGCGGCGAAGAGCACGTCGGCGTCCCTCGCGGAGTGCTTGACGAGCTCGACGTCCATGTCGGAGCGCAGCACGATCGCGGGCCCGGGCTCGGAGTCGAGGTCGGGGTCGTCGGGGGTCACGGTCGGCGGGAGCTCGGCGTCGGCCACGCCGGACACGCTAGTGCGCCGCGGGTTGCGAGGATGGGGCCGTGCAGCCCACCGTCCCCCTCGCCCCGCACCGTCCCCGCGCCGCGACCGACCCGACCGCGCCGGCGGCCCGTCTCACGGGCCGCGCCTTCGCCGCCGTCCTGTTCGACATGGACGGCACGCTCGTCGACTCCACCGCCTCGGTCGTCCGCTGCTGGCTGCGCCTGGCCGACGAGTACGGCGTCACGGTGGAGGCGCTGCAGGCGGCCGCGGGCCACGGGCGCCCGGCGCGTGACATCGTCGCCGACCTGCTCCCCGAGACCGACCACGTGGCCGGCCTGGCCCGCATCACCGAGCTCGAGGTGGCCGACGTCGAGGGCGTCGTCGCACTCCCGGGCGCGCACGACGCGCTCGCCAGGACGGCGGGGCGCTCGGCGATCGTGACGTCGTGCACCGGGCCGCTCGCCCTGGCGCGGCAGCGGGCGGCGGGCGTCGTCGTCCCGGACGTCGTGGTGACGGCCGACGACGTCCGCCACGGCAAGCCGCACCCGGAGCCGTTCCTCACCGGCGCCGCCCGACTGGGCGTCGACCCGTCCCGCTGCCTCGTGGTGGAGGACGCGCCCGCGGGGCTGGCCGCCGCGCGGGCGGCCGGCATGGCGACCCTCGCCGTCACGACGACCCACGAGGCCGACGAGCTCCACGCCGACCTCGTCGTGCCCGACCTGTCGTACGTGACGTGGCTGGACGCGGAGGACGGGGTGGTGCCCGGCGTCCGGCCTAGTGCCTGAAGTCGCCCGTGTAGTGCTCGAACAGCAGGCCGAGGGAGGCGAAGAGGAGCATCCCGCAGCCGATGAAGAACAGCCACCACCCGACGGCGAGGCCGAGGAAGACGGCCCCGGCCGCCGTCGCGACGAGGATCGGCCAGATGCTCCGGGGGTTGAAGAACCCGAGGTCACCCGCCCCGTCCGCCACCTCGCCCCGCGCGTCGTCCTCGGGGCGGGCGTCCACCCGCAGCGACACGAGGTAGAGGTACAGCCCGACCATCGCCGCGAGGCCGCCGGTGAGCAGCAGTGCGGTGAAGCCGACGGCCTCCCAGCCGGACAGCAGCCCGTAGACGAAGGCCAGCGGCACGAAGAAGAACGTGCCCGACCCGAACACCCAGGTCTCGACCCTCACCTGCGGCCCCCCTCGTCGTCGCGTCGGTGGCTCGGCGTCGCGCTCCGGGCGCCGGCCGGTGGGCTGTCGCCCCGGTCGACGTCGCTGTCGCCCAGCACCTGCTCGAGGACGGTCTTGTCGGCGAACGCCTTGTCGGCGGCCGCGACCTCCGGGTGCGCGAGGTCGAACGCCGGCCGCTCGGAGCGGATCCGCGGCAGCGCCGTGAAGTTGTGGCGCGGCGGCGGGCACGACGTCGCCCACTCCAGCGACGCGCCCCAGCCCCACGGGTCGTCGACGGTGACCTTCTCGCCCTTGACCGCGGTGATGTAGACGTTCCAGAGGAACGGCAGCGTGGCGGCGCCGAGGACGAACGCACCGACGGTCGACACCTGGTTGAGCAGCGTGAAGCCGTCCTCCGGCAGGTAGTCGGCGTAGCGCCGGCTCATGCCCTCGACGCCGAGCCAGTGCTGCACGAGGAACGTCGTGTGGAAGCCGATGAAGGTGAGCCAGAAGTGCAGCTTGCCGAGGCCCTCGTTGAGCATCGAGCCGGTGAACTTCGGCCACCAGAAGTAGAAGCCGGCGAACATCGCGAAGACCACGGTGCCGAACACGACGTAGTGGAAGTGCGCGACGACGAAGTAGCTGTCGGACAGGTGGAAGTCGAGCGTCGGCGAGCTGAGGATGATGCCGGTCAGGCCGCCGAAGAGGAACGTCACGAGGAAGCCGATGGCCCAGAGCATCGGGGAGTCGAACGTCACCGAGCCCTTCCACATCGTCCCGATCCAGTTGAAGAACTTCACCCCGGTCGGCACGGCGATGAGCATCGTCATGAAGGCGAAGAACGGCAGGAGCACCGCGCCCGTGACGTACATGTGGTGGGCCCACACCGCCACCGACAGGCCCGCGATGGCGATGATCGCGAAGACCATGCCCTTGTAGCCGAACAGCGGCTTGCGGCTGAAGACGGGGATGACCTCGCTGATGATGCCGAAGAACGGCAGCGCGATGATGTAGACCTCGGGGTGGCCGAAGAACCAGAACAGGTGCTGCCAGAGGATGGCGCCGCCGTTCTCCGCCTCGAAGACGACCGAGCCGAGCTTGCGGTCCGAGCCGAGCACCAGCAGCGCCGCGGCGAGCGGCGGGAACGCCATCAGCACGAGGACGCTCGTGATGAGCGTGCTCCAGCTGAAGATCGGCATCCGGAACATCACCATGCCGGGGGCGCGCATCCCGATGATCGTCGTGATGAAGTTGACGGCGCCGAGGATCGTGCCGAAGCCACCGAGCGCGAGGCCGAAGATCCACAGGTCGGCGCCGAGACCCGGCGAGTACGCCTCGGTCGACAGCGGCGTGTAGGCGAACCAGCCGAACCCGGCGGCGCCGAGCGGCGTGAGGAAGCCCGAGACGGCGATGAGGCCGCCGAAGAGGTACAGCCAGTACGCGAAGGCGTTGAGGCGCGGGAACGCGACGTCCGGCGCGCCGATCTGCAGCGGCAGCAGCCAGTTGGCGAAACCCGCGAAGAGGGGCGTCGCGAACAGCAGCAGCATGATCGTGCCGTGCATCGTGAAGAGCTGGTTGTAGCTCTCCTTCGACTCCACGACCTGAAGACCCGGGGAGAAGAGCTCCGCGCGGATAGCGAGCGCCATGATGCCGGCGATGACGAAGAAGAAGAACGACGAGACGAGGTACAGCGTCCCGATCTTCTTGTGGTCCGTCGTCGTGAGGTAGTCGGCGAGGAGGCGCCCGAGGCCTCGCTCCTTCGCGACCGGGAGCGGCGTCCCGGCCGACTGCGCGTCGCGGTAGGCGACGCCCTGGACGGTGGCCATCAGGAGTCCTCCTCGATCCCGAGCTCACTGTCATCGGGCGCGGGATCGGGCGCGTCGCCTATCCCTGGGTCGTCGCGGTCGCCGGTCACGCTGCCGCCCACCTCGCCGGTGAGCCCGCTGCGGCTGAGGTCCGTCGACAGGCGGCCCGTCTGTCCGAGCGCACGCAACCTCTCGAGGTACTCGTCGTACTCGCCCCGGGACACGACCTCGACGTTGAAGAGCATCTCGGAGTGGTACTCCCCGCACAGCTCGGCGCACTTGCCCTGGAAGCGGCCCTCCTTGGTCGGGACGACCTGGAAGCGGTTCTCGCGGCCGGCGATGGTGTCCATCTTCATGAGGAACGCGGGGATCCAGAACGAGTGGTTGACGTCGCGGGCGTAGAGGACGAACTCGACGCGCTCGTCGACCGGCAGCACGAGGGTGGGGATGCGCTCCTCGGCACCCTCCTCACCGTCGAGGTCCGCCTGGACACCGGTCTCGAAGACACCTTCCTCGACGTAGTTGAAGTCCCACGACCACTGCTTGCCGATCACCTCGACGGTGTGGTCGGGCTCCTCCTCGGTGCTGAGGATCGCCGCCTGCGACGTGGCCGTGTAGTAGAAGAGCACCGCGACCATCATGAGCGGCACGGCCGTGTACATGACCTCGAGCGGCAGGTGGTAGCGGAACTGCGGCGGCACCTCGGGGTCGCCGGCACGCCGCCGGTAGGCGATGACGCACCACACCGTGAGGCCCCACACGATGACCCCGATGGCGAGCGCCGCGATCCACGAGCCGTTCCACAGCGTCTGGATCATCGGGGTGTTGTTGGTGGCCCCCACGCTCTCGGCGGGGAGGTAGCCGCGTCTCAGCTGGTCCGCCGAGCAGCCGCTGAGCGCGAGCACGGCGGCCGCGGCGAGCCCGGCCCGGGCTGCGCGGAACCGAACGGCCGCGGAGCGAGTTGTCGTCACTGGCGCCTTCCCCGGGATTCCTGTTCGACGGGCACGGGGCCCTCTGCTGTGGGCGCGACCCGACGGCGGGCCACCTCCCGAGGCACCTTACCCCGCGGCCCCTCCGCCACCACGGTGGGGCTCGCCGCCCTCGTCCGGCGGTCACGATCCCGGTGGTCCGGGCCCGCGGTCGTACCGTCGGGGTCATGACGTCCGGCACGACGTCCGACCCGGTCGACCTCGACACGGCGACGGCGGCACCTCCCCTCCCGGTCGCGGTCGACGCGTGGCGCGTGGCCCTGGACGACGCGTGGGCCGACGAGCGGGGACTGCACGGCACGGGTGCGCGGGCCCGGCTCGTCCTCGGGCAGGTGCGCTCCGCCCTCGCGGAGCTGGTGGGCGATCCGGGGGCGCTCGTCGGCCTCCCGCCGGACCACGTGCGCGCGCTGCACGCCGCGGTCCTCGGCTGCTCGGCGCCCACGGCAGCCGCGGACGGCCCTGTCGTCGTCAGCGCGGTGGAGCACTCCGCCGTCCACCACGCGGCCCGCTTCTCGGGGCAGGTCCGTGAGGTGGCGGTCGACCGCGACGGGCGCGTCGACCTCGACGCCCTCGCGGACGCCCTGCCGGGGGCACGGCTGGCGTGCGTCCAGCAGGCGAACCAGGAGATCGGCACGCTGCAGGACCTCGAGGCCGTCCACGCGCTGTGCCGGCGCGAGGGGGTGCCGCTGCTCGTCGACGCCGGCGCCTCGCTGGGTCACGTGCCCGTTCCCGGGGCCTGGGACGTCCTCGTCGGCTCGCCCCGGGCGTGGGGGTCGGTCCCGGGTGCGGCGCTGCTCGTCCTGCGCCCGGGCGTCCGCTGGCGGCGCAGCGGTCCCGGTGAGGCAGGCGCCTCGCAGCGGCCCGGCGAGCACCCGGGCACCGTCGACGTCCCGGCCGCGCTGGCCGCCGCGGTGTCCCTGCAGTCCCTGCAGGCGGGACCACTGGGCGACGCGGACCCCCGCCACGCCCTCGTCGCTCGCCTGCGCGAGCGGGTGGCCGAGGTGCCCGGCACCGACGTCGTCGGGTCGGCGGGGCACCGCCTCCCCCACGTGCTGACGGTCTCGGCCCTCTACGTGCCGGGCGAGGAGCTCGTCCGCCGCCTCGACGCGGTCGGGTTCCGGGTCGGGTCGGGCTCGGCGTGCACCGCGGACACGCTGCGGCCGAGCCACGTTCTGGCCGCGGTCGGGGCCCTCACGCACGGCAACGTGCGCGTCGCCGTGCCCCGTGGCACCGACCCGGCGGTCCTCGACCGGTTCGCGCCCGCCCTGGCGGAGGTCGTGGCGGAGCTGCGGCGCGAGCTCGGTGCGGAGTCGCTGTGAGCACCGCCGACTCCGCCGACCTCCCGCACCTCACCGTCGACGCGCGCGGGCTGCGCTGCCCGCTGCCCGTGCTGCGGCTCGCGGCGGCGGTCCGGGACCTGGCGCCCGGGACGGTGGCCGCGGTCGTCGCGACCGACCCCGCGGTCCGCCACGACGTCCCGGCCTGGGCGCGCCTGCGAGGGCACACGGTGCTCGAGGTCCGGGAGGGCGAGGAGGAGACCTACGAGGTCGTGGTCCGGCTGGGCGGCGGCACCTCGACCGGACCGGGCCTCGACAGACCGGCCGGCGACGGCGTCGCGAGCAGCGCCGGCAGGCGGGCGAGGTAGCCGGACCGCGTCAGCTCGGTCACCCCGAGGGTCTCCAGGTGCGGGGTGCTCCACTGCACGTCGACGAGCCGCGGCCCCGTCGGGTCGGCGGCGAGGAGCCGGCAGAGCGCGACGACGGCGTGCTTGGAGGCGTCGGTCTCGCGGTGGAACTTCGACTCCGCCGCGAAGAGACCGCCCAGCGCCACCCCGAACAGACCGCCCACGAGCCGGCCCCCGGCCCACGTCTCGACCGAGTGCGCGAGACCCGCGTCGTAGAGCTCCCGGTAGGCGCGGGCGTAGCGCCCGTCGATCCAGGCGCCGTCCCGGGCGGGGTCCGCACACGCCGCGACGACCTCGTCGAAGGCGCAGTCCACCCGCGTCTCGAACCGGCGTGAGCTGCGCCGCAACGACCGCGACTCGTGGACCGCTGCGGGCTCGAGGACCCCGCGCGGGTCCGGGGAGAACCAGCCGAGGACCTCGCGGCGGCGCAGCCGGACCCCCATCGCGAACAGGCCGCGGCGGTAGCCGTCGAGCAGCAGCCCCGACGCGAGCGCGCCCCCGACGCACACCAGGTCCTGGCCGTCGGGGGCGCGCTCGAGCGCCCTGTCGAAGGGGTGGCTCAGTGGAAGCTGTCGCCGCAGGCGCAGGAGCCCTGCGCGTTCGGGTTGTCGATCTGGAAGCCCTGCTTCTCGATCGTGTCGGCGAAGTCGATGGTCGCGCCGGCGAGGTACGGCACCGACATGCGGTCGACGACGAGCTCGACGCCACCGAACTCGCGGACGGCGTCGCCGTCCATCTGCCGGTCGTCGAAGTACAGCTGGTAGATGAGGCCCGAGCAGCCGCCGGGCTGCACCGCGAGCCGCAGCCGGAGGTCGTCGCGGCCCTCCTGGGCCAGCAGCGCCTTCACCTTGTCGGCGGCGACGTCGGTCAGGGTGACCTCGTGCGTGGCGGTGGCGCCGGTCGTGGCGGTGGTGTCGGTCATGTTCGGCTCCTGGGTGGCCGGGGTCTGCGGTCCGGGGGCACGCCGTGGCGCCGCCTCCCGATGGGTCCAATGCTACGGGGCGCACGCGTGTTCCCCCGCCCGCCCGGGTGCGGCGCGCCCCAGCCCCTCACCGGTGCCAGGTCCGCGCGACACGCTCGGTACGGGCGGCGAGCGTGCCGGCGGGGTCGGCCATAGCGGCCGGCACGTGGCGCGGCTCGGCGGCGACCGGGTACGCGGACTCGACCCCCACTGCCGCGAGCTCGCGACGGCCGACGAGCACCTGCCCCGCGACGACGACGACGGGGACGCCGTGCCTCCCGGCGACGTCGGCCACCGCGCCGACGACCCGACCGCGCAGCGAGTCCCAGTCGAAGGCCCCCTCCCCGGTGACGACGAGGTCCGCGTCGGCGACGGCCTCGGGCAGGCGCGCGACCTCGGCCACGACGCTCGCGCCCGGCTCGCGCTCCGCCCCCAGCGCGAGGAGAGCCGCGCCGAGCCCACCACCCGCGCCGGCGCCCGGCAGGGCGACGAGCCGGCCGGGGTCGGCGGCCCCGGCTGCGGTGAGCGCGTCGACGAGGACCGTCGCCCACGCCGTCATCGCGGCCTCGGCGGAGCGGAGGTCGTCCCCCCGCAGCCCGAGGGCGGGGCCGGCGCCCCGGACGGGGCCGTGCCGACCGACGAGCGGGGCGTCGGTGTCGGTCGCGACGACGAGGTGAACCCCGGCGAGCCGGTCACGCAGGTCACGGAGCCCGGCGAGCGCGGCGCCGTCCGCGGCGGCGGCGGCGACGAGGCCGCCGTCCGCCACGGCGCGCACGTCGTCACCGGGGGCGTCACCTGTGCCCTCGCCGAGCAGCGCGGCGATGGCACCGGCGCCGCCGTCGAGCACCCCGGCGCGGCCGACCCCGACCACCAGGCGCTCCGGTCGCAGCGCGAGGGCGGCGGCGAGCAGCTGCCCGGCCCCGCGGCTCGTGCGGGACGCGACAGCGCGTGACGCGTTGCCGCGGTCGAGGTGCTCCCCGACCGCCTGGGACGTGTCGACGTAGACGGTGAGGACACCGGCGGGGTCGTCGGCGGGACCGACGAGCAGGACGGCCCCGGGGACGTCGCGCCCGTCGGGGTCGCCGACGGTGCACGGCACCAGCTCGCCGGGCAACGCCGCCCGCACCGCGTCGAGGAAGCCGGGACCGCCGTCGGACATCGGGAGCTCGACGACCTCGTCGTCGGGAGCGTGCCGGCGCCACCCGGCGGCGAGCGCGGTCGCCGCCTCCGGGGCGCTGAGGGTGCCGCGGAAGCTGTCGGGGGCCATGACCACGCGCACCCCGGCAGTGTGCTGCACTTGACGGCGTGACGAGCACCACGACCGGCACCACCGCCACGGCCCTGCCGACCCCCGCCGTGCCGGGGTCGCTGCTGCTGCTCGGGCGCGGCCGGGACCTCGCGAGCGAGCGGGGCGTCGAGTGCCCCGGCGACCTGCCCGCCCCCTCCGACCCCGACCTCGTGGCCCGGGCCCAGCGCGCCCGCGCGGAGCTCGGCGACCGGGCCTTCGTGCTCGGTCACCACTACCAGCGCGACGAGGTCATCGCCTTCGCCGACGTCACCGGTGACTCGTTCACGCTGGCCCGGGACGCCGCCGCCCGGCCGGAGGCGGAGTACGTCGTGTTCTGCGGCGTCCACTTCATGGCCGAGAGCGCCGACATGCTGACGGGTCCGGAGCAGGCCGTCGTCCTGCCGGACCTGTCGGCCGGCTGCTCGATGGCGGACATGGCCGCGATCACGCAGGTCGAGGACGCGTGGCGCGTGCTGCAGGACGCCGGCGTCGCCGAGCGGACCGTCCCCGTGACGTACATGAACTCCTCCGCGGCCATCAAGGCGTTCACCGGCCGCCACGGCGGCACCGTCTGCACCTCGAGCAACGCCGAGCAGGCCCTGCGGTGGGCCTTCGAGCAGGTGGGCGGGGTGGAGGCCGAGGGCCCGACCTCGGGCAAGGTCCTGTTCCTCCCGGACCAGCACCTCGGTCGCAACACCGCCGTGCTCGCCCTCGGCCTCTCTCTCGACGACTGCGTCGTCTTCGACCCGTGGCGGCCGGGTGGCGGTCTCACCCGCGAGCAGCTCGAGCGCGCGCGGATGATCCTGTGGCGCGGCCACTGCTCGGTGCACGGCCGCTTCAGCGCCGAGGCGGTCGACGCCTACCGGGAGCGTGTGCCCGGCATCAACGTGCTCGTCCACCCCGAGTGCCGGCACGAGGTCGTGACCCGGGCGGACGTCGTCGGGTCGACCGAGCTCATCATCCGCACGATCGAGCGGGCCGAGCCGGGCTCGTCGTGGGTCGTCGGCACGGAGCTCAACCTCGTCAAGCGGCTCGCGGCGGCCCACCCCGACAAGGACGTCCACTTCCTCGACCGGGACGTCTGCTACTGCTCGACGATGAACCGCATCGACCTGCCGCACCTCGTGTGGGCGCTGGAGTCGCTCGCCGCCGGGCGGGTCGTCAACCGGGTCGTCGTCGACGAGGAGACCGCCCGCTGGGCGAAGGTGGGCCTCGACCGCATGCTCGCGCTGCCCGGACCGACGGCCCGCGACTGAGCGTCGGGGCCGACGGTCGCGCGGCGTCGGTCGCGCGGCGTCGGTCGCGCGGCGTCAGGCCCGCGGCGTCAGGCCCGCGGCGTCAGCGCCTCCAGGAGGAGCGCCTCGGCGAGGCACACCCTCGCGAACTCGCCGAGGTGGAGGGACTCGTCGATGCCGTGCGCCCGCGAGTCCGGGTCCTCGACCCCGGTGACGAGGACCGCGGCCCCCGGCATGACGCGGTCGAGGTCGGCGATGAACGGGATGGAGCCGCCGACCCCGATGTCGACGGGCTCGCTGCCCCACGCCGTCCCGAGCGCCCAGCGCGCCGCCGCGTACCCGGTCGTCGCGGTGTCGGCGGCGAAGCCGTGACCCTGCTCCTCGCTCTCGACGACGACGCGGGCGCCGCCCGCCGGCTGCGCGAGCAGGTGCTGCCGGAGGGCGTCGAACGCCGTCGCGGGGTCCGCACCGGGCGGTACCCGGACGGACACCCGGGCCCGGACCACCGGCTGGACGGTGTTCGACGCGTGCTCGACGGACGGCAGGTCGAGCCCGATGACCGTCACCGCCGGTCCCGCCCAGACCCGCTCCGCGACGTCGTCGTCGCCCGCGCCGGCGAGCGCGACGCCCTCGAGGACTCCCGCCTCCTCGCGGAACCGTTCCGCGGGGTACGGCGACTGCGCGGCGGCCGCCGCCCGCGCGTGCGGGGGCATGTCGCCCAGACCGGGCACCGCGACGCCGCCGTCGGCGTCGTGGAGCGAGGCGAGGAGCCGCAGCAGGACGACGGCGGGGTCGGGGACGGCTCCGCCGAACATCCCGGAGTGCAGGGCGTGGTCGAGGGTCCGGACCTCGACCACCGCCTGGACGAGGCCCCGCAGCGTCGTCGTGACCGCCGGGGTGCCGACCGCCGCGTTCGTCGAGTCCGCGACGACGAGGACGTCGGCGCGCAGCAGCCCGGCGTGCTCGGCGAGGAAGGCCTGGAACGACGGCGAGCCGACCTCCTCCTCCCCCTCGACGAAGACCGTGAGCCCCACACCGCCGCCGTCGTCGTGCGCAGCGAGGTGGGCGCGCACGGCCGCGAGGTGGGCGCAGATCCCGGCCTTGTCGTCGGCGGCGCCCCGCCCGTACAGCCGCTCCCCGCGCCGCGTCGGCTCGAACGGCGGGCTCGTCCAGCGTGACGCCTCCCCCGGGGGCTGCACGTCGTGGTGGGCGTACAGCAGGACGGTCGGCGCCCCGGGTGGCGCCGGCCGGCGGGCGACGACGGCGGGGGCGCCCGGGGTGCCGTCGGGCCGCGGGGCGCGCAGCACCTCGACGTCGGGCATGCCGGCGTCCCGCAGCAGCGACGCGACGGCATCGGCGGAGGCCTCGACGTGCGCCTGGTCGAACGCCGCCGCGCTCACCGACGGGATGCGGACGAGCCGCTCGAGGGTCTCGACGGTGCCGGTGACGAGGCCGGCCACGCGCTCGCGCGTCGCCTCGACGACGTCGGCCGCCGGGGGTCGCAGCGGGCTGGACTGTGGCTGGCGGGTCGGCTCGGGCACGAGGCGAGACCGTACCGGCCCGCCGGATATCCTCATCGCATGTTCGGCCGTGGTTCGAAGACGCCCACCCAGGACTCCTCGCCCGTGGAGCAGCGTCCCGGGGCCAAGGGCCGGCCGACCCCGAAGCGCGCGGCGGCGGAGGCAGCCAACCGCCGCCCGCTCGTGCAGAACGACCGCAAGCTCGCCCTCAAGCGGGCGCGCGAGGAACGGCGCGCGGAGCAGGCCCGCGTCCTCGACGCCTACCAGACCGAGGACCAGCGGCACCTGCCGGTCCGCGACCGCGGGCCCGTCCGGCGGTACGTGCGCGACCTCGTCGACCGCCGTCGCAACGTCGGGCAGTACTTCCTGCCCGTGGCGTTCGTCGTGCTGTTCCTCTCGGTGCTCCCGCAGACGACGGTCGTGGCCGCGATCGCGATGTACACGGTGCTCGCGGTGCTCGTGCTCGACTGCTTCCTGCTGGCGCGGACGGTGAAGACCGCCGTCGCGGAGCGGTTCGGCGACGCGGCGGCGCAGGAGCGCGGGCTGCGGATGTACGCGGTGATGCGCGCGACGCAGATGCGGCGCATGCGCCGCCCGGTGCCGAAGGTCGCGCACGGCGGCACGCCGCGCAGCTGACCCCCCGGGTTCGCGTCCCGGTCGGCGTCCGTGTGTGATTGACGCATGGACTACCGACACCTCGGCCGCAGCGGCCTCGTCATCAGCGAGATCGTCTACGGCAACTGGCTCACCCACGGCTCCCAGGTCGAGAACGAGGCGGCGAGAGCGTGCGTGCGCGCCGCCCTCGACGCCGGCATCACGAGCTTCGACACCGCCGACGTGTACGCGAACACCGCCGCGGAGACGGTCCTCGGCGAGGCCCTCAAGGGGGAGCGCCGCGAGAGCCTCGAGATCTTCACGAAGGTCTACTGGCCCACCGGGCCCAAGGGCCACAACGACACCGGCCTCGGCCGCAAGCACGTCATGGAGTCGATCGACGCGTCGCTGAGGCGGCTGCAGACCGACTACGTCGACCTCTACCAGGCGCACCGCTTCGACGTCACCACGCCGCTGGAGGAGACGATGAGCGCGTTCGCCGACATCGTCCACTCCGGCAAGGCGCACTACATCGGCGTCAGCGAGTGGACCGCCGACCAGATCCGCGCCGGGGCGGCGCTCGCGCGCGAGCTGCGGATCCCCTTCGTCTCGAGCCAGCCGCAGTACTCGATGCTGTGGCGCGTCATCGAGGAGGAGGTCGTCCCCACGAGCCGCGAGCTCGGCCTCGGGCAGATCGTGTGGTCACCGATCGCGCAGGGCGTGCTCACCGGCAAGTACGTGCCGGGCCAGCCGCTGCCCGAGGGCTCCCGCGCCACCGACGAGAAGGGCGGCGCCAACATGATCAAGCGGTTCATGCGGGACGAGGTCCTCGAGCGCGTCCAGCGGCTGAAGCCGATCGCGGAGGAGGTCGACCTCTCGATGGCGCAGCTGGCCGTCGCGTGGGTGCTGCAGAACGACAACGTGTCCGCCGCCATCATCGGCGCGTCGCGGCCGGAGCAGGTGACGGAGAACGTCAAGGCGGCCGGCGTCACGCTGCCGGCCGAGGTGATGGCCCGCATCGACGAGGTCCTGGGCGACGTCGTCGAGACCGACCCGGCGCGCACGCGCGAGGGCATGCCGCGAGGTCGCAGCGTCGCCTCCTGAGAGACGGCGCTGAGCCACGGCGGACCAGCACCGCCCCGTCGGGGGCGGGCCGGGGCGCTCGTCCCGGTCAGCCCTCGGCGGGGTGCAGGCTCATCGGCCCGTACACGACCTCGTCGCCGTGGAGCAGGCTGACGGCGTCCACACCGGCGTCGAGGAGCTCCCGCCACGTCTCACCGACCCACGACTCCGCCTCGGCCTGCGAGGGGAAGGCGGCCGCCGGTAGCGAGGGGTCGTCGAGCACCGTCCCGCCCGTCGCCTCGTACCGCCAGGACCACGGACCAGCGCTCATGTCGTCACGCTAGCGGGGGGCGGCCGCCGCGCCACACCGTCCGGGAACCGGACCGCCGGGCGTCGGTCGGCCGTCCTCCCTCACCACGACGTCCGGAAACCGGACCACACGGCGTCGCACGCCCGGCCCCGCTCACCACGACGTCCGGAAACCGGACCCCATGGCCACGGACCTGACCCGGGAACGGCTGAGGCCGGGCAGGACGTAGGCGTCCTGCCCGGCCTCGGGCTCGTGGGCCGTCACGGCCGGGCACGTGGGCCCGGCGGACGACGTGGCGACGGCTCAGCCGTCGGTGGGCTCCATGGTGGCCATGTCGTCCATCATGGTGGCCGTGTCCTCGACCGCCGGGTCGTCGACCGCGGGGTCGGTGGTCGCCCCGTCGTCGGCGCAGCCGGCGAGCAGGGTGGCGCTGGCGAGCGTGGCGACGGCCACACCGGAGATGGTCCTGCGCATGTTTCCTCCCGAAAAGTGCGCGTGCCCGGGGCATGCCCGGGAGCCGTCGGCGACGGCGGTTGGGAACACTAGAACTGCTACCCATTCGGACGCACACTCCAATCCTGTGACGAACCCGACGTTTGGCGCGGACGCCGTGTCGGGGAAGAGTGAGGCCCCGCCGCCCCGGGCCGAGGCCCGTGAACACGGGGCCCGTACGGCAGGGGCGCCGTCGCCGGGCACACTCTGGGCCGTGACGAGCGACACGCCGGTCGAGCCCCAGCCGGAGCCGCCCACGCGCGCGGAGGCTCTCGCCGAGGACGCCGAGCCTCCCCGCACGGCCGCCGCGGCGCTGCAGGAGCTCGTCGGCGACCTGCGCCCGCCGTCGCGGGGGGCCGAGCAGCGGGCGAGGGGTCGTCTGGACGACCTGCTCGGCCCGCCCGACTCCTTCGGCTCACTGCAGCGCCTCGCGGTCTGGTGGGCCGGGGTGACCGGCGAGCCCACGGCCCCACCCCCCGGACGCGTCGGCGTCGTCGTGCTCGCCGCGGACCACGCCGTCGCGGCGCGGGGCGTGTCGGCGCTGCCCCTCGGTCACACCGCCGTCGCCGCCCGCGCCGTCCGGGACGGCCGCGCCGCCGTCAGCGCCGCTGCCGCCCTGCTGCCCGGTGAGGTGCGTGTCGTCGAGGTCGACGTCGCGGGCCCCCGCGGCCCACGGGCCCGCCCCTTCGACGTCGAGGACGCCCTCGACGAGGCGCTGCTCGAGCGGTCACTCGCCCTCGGGACCGACCTCGCGGACGATCTCTTCACCGAGGGTCACGACCTCGTCGTCCTCGGCGACGTCGGTGTCGGGACCACGACGACCGCTGCGACGGCCGTGGGGGCGGTGCTCCGCCGACCGGTGCTCGACGTCGTCGGGCGTGGGAGCGGGGTCGACGACACCGCGTGGATGCGCAAGGCCGTGGTCGTGCGGGAGGGCCTGCGCCGCGCCCGCGCCCGTCCGCGGGACGTCGCCAGCGTCCTGTGCACCGTCGGCTCGCCCGACCTGGCGGCCGCCGTGGCGCTCCTGCTGCGCTGCTCGGCCCGCCGCGTCCCTGTCGTCCTCGACGGGCCCCTCGCCGTGGCGGCGGGCGTGCTCGCGAACCGGGTCGCCCCCGTCGCCCGGCAGTGGTGGCTCGTGGCCGAGCGGACCGACGAGCCGGCGGTCCACCGCGCCCTCGAGACGTTCGCGATGACACCCGTGCTCGACCTCGGGGTGCGGGCCGGCAGCGGTCTCGCGGGGGTGCTCGCCGCGCAGCTGCTCCGCAGCGCCGTCGCCGTCGCGCTCGGCACCGTGACGACAGAGGCCGCGTGGCCGGTCCACGAACCGGTCGAGCCCGAGGAGCCGGAAGAGCCGGACGAGCTCGAGACGCCCGACGGGGCCGACGAGCCCGACGAGCCCGACGAGCCCGAGGAGCCCGAGGAGCCCGAGGAGCCCGAGGAGCCCTGACCTGAGGCCGGCGCGACTCAGTCGCGCACGTGCGACGGCACGAAGGGCGGGCGCTGCACGCGGCACGGCAGCACGCGCCCGCGGACGTCGAGGACCACCTCGTCGCCGTCGGACAGTCCTGCGGCGGTGTCGAGGAGCGCGAGCGCGATGCCGGTGCGGGTCGTCGGGGAGAACGTCCCGGACGTCACGGTGCCGACCCGCGGGCCCAGGGCCGGTGCCGTGCCGCCCTCGGCGGCGGGCACGTGGACGGCCATGCCGGCGCGGGGCACCCCGCGTCCGGTCGCGACGAGGCCGGTCGCGCGACGCGCCGGGCCGGACTCCTTCTCCGCGACGACGGCGTCGCGGCCGGTGAACCGCTCCTTGCGCCAGCCGACGGCGAAGCCGAGCCCCGCCTGCACGGGGCTGACGTCCCGCGAGATGTCGTTGCCGTGGAGCGGGTAGCCCATCTCCGTCCGCAGCGTGTCGCGGGCGGCGAGCCCCGCCGGCAGGCCGCCCTCGGCGGCGACCGCCTCGCGGAGGCGCTCCCACACCTCGAGCGCGCGGGCCGCGGGCACGAGGACCTCGTAGCCGCGCTCCCCCGTGTACCCCGTCCGGCACACGACGGTCCGCTCGGCACCCGCCGTCGCGTCGCCGGAGACGACGAACGACATGTAGTCGTGGCCGTGCGGGAGCCCGGCCGCCGCGAGGACGGCGTCGCTGCGCGGGCCCTGGACGGCGAGCACGGCGACGTCCCCGTGGACGTCGACGACCTCGACGCCGGCCGGTGCCCCGTCGCGCAGCCGCCGCACCACCTCCGCGGCGTTGGCGGCGTTCGGCACGAGGACGAGGTCGTCGTCGGCGACCCGGTACACGATGAGGTCGTCGACGATCCCCCCGGACTCGTCGAGGCACAGCGTGTACTGCGCCTGACCCGCCTCGATGCGCGACAGCGCGTTGCTCAGCACGGAGTCGACGTGCGCGAGCGCGCCGTCGCCGCGGACGAGGACCGTGCCGAGGTGCGACACGTCGAAGAGACCGACCCGCTCGCGCACCGCGGCGTGCTCGGCGAGGGTGCCGGCGCCGTGCTCGACGGGCATGAGCCACCCCCCGAACTCCGCGAGGCGGGCACCGGCCGCCTCGTGGGCGGCGTGCAGCGGCGGACGGACCAGGGCAGAAGAGGTGTCGACCACGCGGGCACCGTAGTCTCACCCCGCAGTCAGCCCCGTGCCCTGCGGCGGCGCCCCCCCTGCAGGCGCGTCGCGGTACGGGCAGCCGCCGAGACGCCGCACGTCCCGCGCCGCGCGGGACGAGGAGAGGAGCCCCGTGAGCCCCGCCACCGCCCCGCACCCGACCGTCCCCACCGCCGCCCTCACGACGAAGAAGCTGTCGGCGGTCGAGGCGGACGCCGCCGTCGTCGGCATGGTGAGCACCTCCGACGGCGCCGCGGTCGCGGTCGACGACCTCCCGTCGGACAGCGTCCACGCCCTCGAGGCCGCCGCGGCGGCGCTCGACTTCACCGGCTCCGCCTCGACGACCCTGCGGCTGCCGGGCGTCGAGGGGCTCGAGGTCGACCAGGTCGTGCTCGTCGGGCTCGGGAGCACCGACGACGAGGACGCCCCGTCGACGGACGTCCTGCGTCGCGCCGCGGGCGCCGCGGTGCGCGCCGTCTCGAAGGCGTCGACGGTCCTCGTCGTGCTGCCGTCGGAGGGCGCCGAGCAGGTCCGCGCGGTGACGGAGGGCGCCCTGCTGGGCGGGTACCGCTTCACCGCCTACAAGTCCGGTCTCGCCAAGGGCGCCACCCGCGACAGCGCCGGCAAGGGCAGCAAGGACGACGACGGACGCACGAAGGGCGTGCGGGAGGTGCTCGTCCACGCCGGCGGCCGCCGGGACAAGGCGACGAAGTCGGCCCTCGAGCAGGGCGTCGTCACCGCCGAGGCCGTCGCGCTGGCCCGCGACCTCGTCAACACGCCGCCGCTCGACCTGCACCCCGGCACCTTGGCCGACCGCGCCGAGGAGGCCGTGCGCTCCCTGCCGGTCAAGGCGAGCGTCCTCGACGAGAAGCAGCTCGCCCGCAAGGGCTACGGCGGCATCCTCGCCGTGGGGCAGGGCTCGTCGCGGCCGCCGCGGCTCGTCACCCTGTCGTACTCTCCCAGCCGCGCGAAGGCGCACGTCGCCCTCGTCGGCAAGGGCATCACGTTCGACACCGGCGGCATCTCGCTCAAGCCGCCCGCGTCGATGCCCGGCATGAAGGCCGACATGGCCGGGGCCGCGGCCGTCCTCGCGACGGTCGTCGCGGCCGCGCGGCTGCAGCTGCCCGTGGCGGTGACGGGTTACCTCGCCCTCGCGGAGAACATGCCCGGAGGCGGCGCCCAGCGTCCCAGCGACGTCATCACGATGTACGGCGGGCGCACCGTCGAGGTCCTCAACACCGACGCCGAGGGCCGTCTCGTCATGGCCGACGCCATCGTCACCGCGACGGAGCTCTCGCCCCGTCCCGACGCCCTCGTCGACGTCGCGACCCTCACCGGCGCGCAGGTCGTCGCCCTCGGCAGCCGGGTGTCCGGTGTCATGGGCAACGACGACGCGCTGCGCAGCGAGGTCGTCGCCAACGCCGACGTCGCGGGCGAGGAGATGTGGCCGATGCCGCTGCCGGAGCACCTGCGGCCGACGATGGACTCCACGGTCGCCGACATCGCCAACATCTCGAGCAAGCGCGACGCCGGGATGCTCACCGCCGGCGTGTTCCTCAAGGAGTTCGTCCCCACCGGCGGGGAGGACCACCTGCCGTGGGCGCACGTCGACATCGCCGGGCCCGGCTTCAACGAGGGCGGCGCCTTCGACCACGTCCACAAGGGGGGCACCGGCGCGGCCGTCGCCACGCTCGTGCGCCTCCTGGAGAACCGCTCGGCCTGAGGTGGTTGGATTGTCACCGACCGCCCGGAGCACAGCCGCCCCAGCGGGGCGGGGAACGAGGAGCCCCAGTGCCTGACCAGGACACCGACCAGTTCGACGTCGTCATCCTCGGCGGTGGCAGCGGCGGCTACGCCTGCGCCCTCCGCGCGGCCGAGCTCGGCATGAGCGTCGCGCTCGTCGAGAAGGACAAGCTCGGCGGGACGTGCCTGCACCGCGGCTGCATCCCGACGAAGGCGCTGCTCCACGCCGCCGAGGTGGCCGACGCCGCGCGGGACTCCGAGCACTTCGGCGTGAAGGCGACCCTCGAGGGCGTCGACGTGCCCGCCGTCACGAAGTACCGCGAGGGCGTCGTCGGCCGGCTGTACAAGGGCCTCCAGGGCCTCGTGAAGAGCCGGAAGATCACCTACGTCGAGGGCACGGGCCGCCTCGCGGACGCCCACACCGTCGAGGTCGAGGGCCGCCGCCTCAGCGGCCGCAACGTCGTGCTCGCGACCGGCTCCTACGCCCGCACGCTGCCGGGGCTGGAGATCGGCGGGCGCATCATCACGAGCGACGGCGCGCTCGCGCTCGACCACGTCCCCCAGAAGGTCGTCGTCCTCGGCGGCGGCGTCATCGGCGTGGAGTTCGCGAGCGTGTGGCGCTCCTTCGGCGCCGAGGTGACGATCGTCGAGGCGCTGCCGCGGCTCGTCGCGGCCGAGGACGAGGCCGTGTCGAAGGCGTTCGAGCGGGCGTACCGCAAGCGGGGGATCTCCTTCAGGACCGGCGTGAAGTTCACCGGCGCCACGCAGGACGACGACGGCGTCACCGTCTCGCTGGAGAACGGCGACGAGCTGCGCGCCGACCTCCTGCTCGTCGCCGTCGG
The DNA here is from genome assembly GCF_037860835.1 of Aquipuribacter nitratireducens. Classification (NCBI taxonomy): domain Bacteria; kingdom Bacillati; phylum Actinomycetota; class Actinomycetes; order Micrococcales; family Intrasporangiaceae; genus Aquipuribacter; species Aquipuribacter nitratireducens. The sequence goes on from NZ_JBBEOG010000003.1 coordinate 426,911, forward strand.
GCGCGGCCCGGTGACGGAGGGCCTCGGCTACGAGGACGCGGGCATCACCGTCGAGCGCGGTTTCGTGCCCACCGACGAGCGCCTCCGCACGGGCGTGGAGAACGTGTACGCCGTCGGCGACATCGTCCCGGGCCTCCAGCTCGCGCACCGCGGCTTCGCCCACGGCATCTTCGTCGCGGAGGAGATCGCCGGGCTCGACCCCGCACCGGTCGTCGACGTCGAGGTGCCGCGGGTCACGTACTCCGAGCCGGAGATCGCGAGCGTCGGTCTCACCGAGGCCCAGGCGAAGGAGAAGTACGGTGACGACAACGTCGCGACGTACGAGTACAACCTCGGCGGCAACGGCAAGAGCCAGATCCTCGGCACGGCGGGCTTCGTCAAGCTCGTCCGCGAGAAGGACGGCCCGGTGGTCGGCGTCCACGCCGTCGGCGCCCGCATGGGCGAGCAGATCGGCGAGGGGCAGCTCATCGTGAGCTGGGAGGCCTACCCCGAGGACGTCGCCTCCCTCGTCCACGCCCACCCGACGCAGAACGAGTCGATGGGCGAGGCGCACCTCGCCCTCGCCGGCAAGCCGCTGCACTCCCACGCCTGACCCCGACCCCACAGCCGCCGCACCACACCCACGGAGGACGACCAGACATGGCGAACCCGGTCAACATGCCGCCCCTCGGCGAGAGCGTCACCGAGGGGACGGTCACGCGATGGCTCAAGCAGGTCGGCGACCGGGTGGAGCAGGACGAGCCCCTGGTCGAGATCGCGACCGACAAGGTCGACACCGAGATCCCGTCCCCCGTCGCCGGGGTGCTGCTCGAGATCTCGGTGCCCGAGGACGAGACCGCGGAGGTCGGCGCGCAGATCGCCGTCATCGGCGAGGAGTCCGAGGCCTCCGGGGGCGACGGCGGTGGCGACGACACCGGTGACGGTGGCGCGAGCGAGGATGACGGCGGCGACGCGGAGCCCGCCACCGAGGACGCCGGCGACGGTGGCCCCGGCGACGAGGCCGCTGCCCAGGAGGACGCCGACGAGCCCGCGGAGGCGCCGAGCGCCGCCGCGGACGCCCCCGCGGAGAAGCCGCACGCGGACACGCAGGAGGGCGACGGCGGCACGGAGATCGTCATGCCCGCGCTCGGGGAGAGCGTCACCGAGGGCACCATCACCCGCTGGCTCAAGCAGGAGGGCGACACCGTCGACGTCGACGAGCCGATCGTCGAGGTGTCCACGGACAAGGTCGACACCGAGGTGCCCTCCCCCGTCGCGGGCACGGTCCTGCGGATCCTCGTCCAGGAGGACGAGACCGCCGAGGTCGGGGCGGCGCTCGTCGTGGTCGGTGACCCGTCGGCCGGAGGCGACTCGTCGGGCGGAAGCGACTCGTCGGGCGGGGAGGAGCCGTCCGCCCAGGAGCAGGAACCCGAGCCGGAGCAGCCCGCGGCCGACGTCGAGGACGCCGCGGCCGAGGCGAGCCCCGAGCAGACGCCCGGCACGCCCGAGGCGAAGGAGCAGGCGGCGGACGCCGCCGGCGAGGGCGACCGCGGCCCCACGGCCGAGGACTCCGCCGCCGCGCAGTACACCTCGCCGGCCGGCCAGACGTCCGAGGGCGCCGGCTCCGGGTCGCAGGGCATGACGGCCGTCGGCGGCGGGGACCAGAGCGGCTACATCACCCCCATCGTCCGCAAGCTCGCCGCCGAGCGCGGCGTCGACCTGTCGAGCGTCACCGGCAGCGGCGTCGGTGGGCGCATCCGCCGGCAGGACGTCCTCGCGGCCGCCGACGCCGCCGACAAGGCCGCCCGCACGCCTGAGCCGGCGGCGCAGCGGCAGGAGACGACGGAGGCCCCGGCGGCCCAGGCGGAGCAGCCGGCCGCCTCGGCCCCGAAGCCGACGGCCGCCGCGTCCCCCAAGCGCGGCACCCGCGAGAAGATGAGCCGGCTCCGCAAGGTCATCGCCCAGCGGATGGTCGAGTCGCTGCAGGTGTCGGCCCAGCTCACCACCGTCGTCGAGGTCGACGTCACCCGCGTCGCGGCGCTGCGCGCGCGGGCGAAGGACCGCTTCGCCGAGCGCGAGGGCGTCAAGCTGTCGTTCCTGCCGTTCTTCGCCCTCGCGGCGGTCGAGGCCCTCAAGCAGTACCCGGTCGTCAACGCGAGCATCGACGGCGAGGAGATCGTCTACCACGGCGCCGAGCACCTGGGCGTCGCGGTCGACACCGAGCGGGGCCTGCTGGTGCCGGTCATCAAGGACGCCGGCGACCTCAACATCGCCGGGCTCGCCCGGAAGATCTCCGACCTGGCCGCCCGCACGCGCGACAACAAGGTGAGCCCGGACGAGCTCAGCGGCGGCACGTTCACCCTCACCAACACCGGCAGCCGCGGCGCGCTGTTCGACACGCCGATCCTCAACCAGCCGCAGGTCGGCATCCTCGGCACCGGCTCGGTCGTCAAGCGCCCGACGGTGGTGAAGGACAGCGAGGGCAACGACTCCATCGCGATCCGCTCGATGGTGTACCTCGCGCTGTCCTACGACCACCGCATCGTCGACGGCGCCGACGCGGCCCGCTTCCTCTCCGCGGTCAAGGGCCGTCTGGAGGAGGGCGCGTTCGAGTCCGCGCTCGGGCTGTGAGCCGCGCGCGGTGAAGGTCGCGGTCACGGGGGCGTCGGGCCTCATCGGCTCGGCGCTCGTCCCGGCCCTGCGGACGTCCGGGCACGACGTCGTCCGCCTGGTCCGACGCGACGTCCGGGCCCCGGACGAGGTCCGCTGGGATCCCGCCGGGGGCACGGTCGACCTCGCGGGCCTCGCGGGCACGGACGCGGTGGTCCACCTCGCCGGCGCCGGCGTGGGGGACCACCGTTGGACCGACTCCTACAAGGAGACGATCCTCCGGTCCCGGGTCGACGGCACCCGGACGATCGTGCGGGCGATGACGCAGCTGGACCCCGCGCCGGGCGTCCTGCTCTCCGGCTCGGCGGTCGGCTACTACGGGGACCGCGGCGAGGAGGTGCTCCTCGAGGGCTCCGCGAAGGGCGACGGCTTCCTCAGCGACGTCGTGCAGGCGTGGGAGGCGGAGACCCTGCCCGCGAGCGAGGCCGGGATCCGCACCGTGCTGCTGCGCACGGGGCTCGTCATGGCGAGGGGCGGCGGCGCGTTCGGCCGGCTGCTGCCGATCCTCCGCGCCGGTGTGGGCGGACCCATCGGCGACGGCCGGATGTGGTGGCCGTGGATCACCCTGCTCGACGAGGTGCGCGCGATCGAGTTCCTCCTCGACGCCGACGTCGCCGGGCCCGTCAACCTCGGCTCGCCCAGTCCCGCGCGCAACGGGGACGTCACCCGCGCGGTCGGCCGGGCGCTCGGTCGTCCCACGGTCGTCCCGGTGCCCGGCTTCGCGCTGCGGGTGGTGCTCGGGGAGTTCGCCGACGACGTCACGTCGAGCCAGCGGATGGTTCCCGAGGTGCTGTCCGAGGCGGGTTTCGACTTCGTCCACGCCGACCTCGACAACGCGGCCCGCTGGCTCGTCGAGCAGTAGCCGCACCTCACCGCCGCCCCACCGCCACGAGGACCCACCGGTCACCGCGGGTGGCGCCCAGAACCAGCCGCACGAGCTCTCGACGCGCCGGCCCGGCGGCGGGGCGGGTGACGAGCTCGACGTCGACGACCTGTCTCGTACCGTCGGCTGCGTCGGAGGGCACCGGGACGACCGACACGACGTCGAACCGGACGGCGACAGGACCGCCCGCGAGGACCCGCCGGTCGGCCGCCAGGCCCGCCGAGCCCGACGCGTGGACGTCCGCGAGCGCGGCGAGGTCCCCGCCGCGCAGCGCGGCCTCGCGCTGCGCGACGAGCGTGCGCACCCGCGCGTGCAGCACCGACGGATCCGACGCCGCCGGGAGGCCCACCTCCGGGGCGCCCACCTCCGGGGAAGGACCGGGGGCGTCACCCGCGAGCGTCGGCGCCACGAGCACCAGCGCCAGCACGAGCGCTGCGAGGACACCGCCGGCGCCCGGCGCGACCAGCGCGCCGGGTCCCGCCCGCCTCGGGGACGTCGGTCGCGTCCGCTCCTGACCCCGTGGTCGGTGACGCGGGCGCGCCGGCGCCGGTCCCCGGACGGCACGCGCGAGCTCGGCGGCGGTCGGGCGACGCGCCGGGTCCGGATCGAGCGCGGCGGTGATGGCGACAAGGAGCGCGTCCGGGCACTCGGGGGCCAGCAGCCGAAGCGGGAGCCGGTCCTCGGCCGCCGGTGGTGGCGGCCCACCGGTCAGGGCGACCCACGCGACCGCCCCGAGGGCGTACACGTCGGCGGGTGGCGTCGCTCCCGTGCCCGCGAGCGACTCAGGAGCCGCGTAGCCCGTCGGACCACCACCGGTGCCGGCCACCGCCCGCGCCACGGCGAGACGCGGTCGTCCGGCGCTGTCGAGCACGACGCCTCCGGGGTGGACGGCGCCGTGCGCGGCGCCTCGTGCGTGGAGCACGGCGAGGGCCTCGGCGACCGCGACGACCAGGTCGCCGACCTCGCGCGCGGGCAGGAAGCCACGCGCGGACAGCCGCGCCGCCAGCGTCCCCACGACCCTCGCGCCACCGGCCCGCGTCCCGCCCTGCCCGACCACGGGACCAGCCCACCACGGGTGGGGCCCTCCCCGCAGGCGTCGTCCACAGGCCTCCGGCTACCGTGCACTCCGTGCCAGCCGACCCTTCCGCCCCCGGCGGCCCCGGCTCGGTACGCGCGCCGGGGGTCCCCTCGGTCCACGCGCCGGGCGGCCCCGTCGCGCACGTGGCGCGGTCCGGCGTCCCGGCCGCCGCCGACGTCGTCGTGGTGGGCGCAGGTCTCGCGGGTCTCGCGTCCGCGCGCGGCCTCATGGGGTCCGGGCTCGACGTCGTCGTGCTCGAGGCAGGCGACGCGGTCGGCGGCCGGGTGCGCACCGACAGCACCGACGGGGTCTACGCCGACCGCGGATTCCAGCTGCTCAACCCGGCCTACCCCGTCCTGCCGTGGTTCCTCGACGTCGACGACCTGGGGCTCCAGGCCCTGCCCGCCGGGGTGGCGACGACCAGGCCGGGCACCGGCACGACCCTGCTCGCCGACCCCGTCCGCGAGCCGGCCGCGCTGCCCGGCATGCTCCGCTCCGGTCTGCTGGACGCCCGCGACCTGCTCGGCGTCGTGCGGCTCGCGCTGCGGGCCGTGCTCTCGCCGGTGCGGCGCCTGGAGGACGCCCCGGACGTGGGCTGGCACGAGGCCTTCGACCGCGCCGGGCTGACCGGCCCGCTGCGCCGGCAGGTGGTGGAGCCGTTCCTCACCGGCACCCTCGCCGACGCCGAGGGCTCCACCTCGCGCCGCTACGTCGACCTGGTCCTCCGCTCCTTCGTCCTCGCCGCGCTGGGGCGTCCCCCCGGACTGCCCGCGGGGGGCATGCAGGCACTGCCCGACACCGTCGCCTCGTTCCTGCCGCCGGACACCGTGCGCACCGGCGTCCGCGTCGACGCCGTCACCCCGACGGGGGACGCCTGGACCCTCAGCACGTCGACCGCCGACGGGCCCGTGACCGGTGCGGCCGGGGAGCAGCAGCTGCGCGCCCGCTGCGTCGTGCTCGCCGCCGAGGCCTCGACGACCGCAGCGCTCCTGCAGCGCCCGGCCCCGGGCGAGCGCGCCCTCACGACCGTCTGGCACCTCACGCCCGAGCCCCTGCCGCTGGGACGGCGGGCGCCGTACCTCCACGTCGACGGCGGCGGCGCGCACCGGCGCCGCCTCGGGCTGGTGAACACGGTCGTCGTGTCACGCAGCGCCCCGTCGTACCTCCCGGCGCCGCTGCGGGGCGGCCGCGACCTGGTCGCGACGAGCGTCCTCGGGACGCTCGGTGAGGACCGTGCCGCCGCCCTCGCGCACGTGCGGGGAGAGGCGGCGCGCGTCCTGGGTGTCCCGCCGGCGCTCCTCGGCGAGGAGGTGGCGGTGCACGAGGTGCCGAGGGCCCTGCCCCGCGCCGAGCCCCCGCTCGCGGTGCGGCGCCCGGTCGACCTCACCGACGGGCGCTTCGTCGTCGGCGACCACCGCGACACCCCGTCCATCCAGGGGGCGCTGGTGTCGGGGCGGCGGGGCGCGGCGGCGGTCGTCCGCCACCTCGGCCTGACGCCGCCCCGCTGAGCCCCCCCACCCGACCCGACCCGCAGGAGGACCGCCCGTGCCCGCCGACGCCCCCACCATCGTCGCGACGTCCGGGGGGTGGGTGCCGGGGCACCGCACCCGCCTCGCCTTCGGCCCGCTGCTCCACCACTGCCTCGACCTGTCCGGCGCGCACGGCCGCACCCCCCGCGTGACCGTGCTCCACACGGCGGGCGGCGACCAGGCGCACTGGCAGCAGTGGGCGAGCGAGGCCGGCCGCGCCGCCGGGGTGGACCTCACGAACCTCGCGCTGTTCCCCATGCCGAGCGTCGACGACGCGCCCGGGCACCTGCACGACGCCGACGTGGTGTGGGTCAACGGCGGCTCGGTCGTGAACCTCCTCGCCGTCTGGCGCGCCCACGGCCTCGACCGGGTGTTCCGTGACGTGTGGCAGGCCGGTGTGGTCCTCGGCGGGGTGAGCGCGGGCTCCATCTGCTGGCACACGGGCGGCACCACCGACTCCTTCGGCCCGGACCTCGACCCCGTGACCGACGCGCTCGGGCTCCTGCCGTACGCCAACGGCGTCCACTACGACTCGGAGGAGCGGCGCCGTCCCCTGGTCCACGCCCTCGTCGGCGACGGGACCCTCGGGCGCACGTACTGCACCGACGACGGCGTCGGGCTCGTCTACCGGGGCACCGCCCTCGTCGAGGCCGTCGCGGAGCGTCCCGGCGCAGGCGCCTACGTCGTGGAGCGGGGACCGGACGGCACGGCCGTCGAGGAGCCGCTCGACGTGCGCCGGCTGCCGGCGTGAGGGCGCCCGACGCCACCGACGTCCCGGCGCCCGACGCGGCCGCCGCGGCCGCCGCCCGTGAGCGGCTCGCCTCGCTCGCGACACCGCCGGGCGCCCTCGGCCGGCTCGGGGAGCTCGCCGTCTGGTGGGCGGGCGTGCGGGGGGTGCCGGTGCCCCCGGCGCCCCGGCGCGTCGACCTCCACGTCGTCGCCGGCGACCACGGCGTCGTCGCGCGGGGCGTGTCGGCGTTCCCCGCCGCGGTGACCCCCCTCATGGTGCGGGCGTTCCTCGACGGCGGCGCGGCGGCCACGGTGCTCGCGCGGCAGCTCGGCGTCCACGTCCACACCCACGACCTCGCCGTCGACACCGACTGGCCGCCCGGCACCGACCCCGCCCTCACTGCGCACAAGGTGCGGCGCGGCTCCGGCAGCATCGACACCGACGACGCACTCACCCCCGAGGAGACCGACGCCGCGCTCGCCGCGGGCGCCGCGCTCGCGGACGCCTCCGTCGACGCGGGCGCCGACCTCCTCCTCGTCGGGGACATGGGCATCGGCAACACGACGCCGGCGGCGGCGCTCGTGTGCGCGCTGCTCGACGGCGACCCCGCTGTCCTCACCGGGCGGGGGACGGGCGTCGACGGGGACGCCCTCGCACGCAAGCGGGAGGTCGTCACGGCCGCCGTCACCCGCGCCCGCGACGCGCACGGCGACGACCCCCGGCGGCTGCTGGGTGGGCTGGGGGGTGCCGACCTCGCCGCCATGGCGGGTCTGTGCGCGCGGGCGGCCCGCCGCCGCACGCCCGTCCTGCTCGACGGGGTCGTCGTCACGGCCGCGGCACTCGCCGCGGAGCGGGCGGCCCCCGGGTCAGCGGCGTGGTGGGCGGCCGGGCACCGTTCCGCCGAGCCCGCGCACTCCCCCGCCCTCGTCGCCCTCGGCCTGGACCCCCTGCTCGACCTCGGGATGCGTCTCGGCGAGGGCAGCGGGGCGCTCGCCGCCCTGCCGCTGCTGAGCTCGGCCGCGACCCTGCTCGCCGAGACGGCGCTCCTCGCCGACGTGCTGCCCGGGTGAGCCGCCGCAGCGGGCGTGCCGGGTCGCGCGGGCGCTCCGGACACGTGGTCGACGGGCTGCGGCTCGGCTTCGGGACCCTCACCGTGCTGCAGGTCCCGGCGCCGAGGAGCGTCGACCGGGACGCCGCGGCCGTCGCCATGGTGACGGCCGTCCTGCCGGGCGCCGTGGTCGGGCTGGGTGTCGCGGCGACCGCGACGCTGCTCGTCCTGCTCGGGGTGCCCGCCGCGCCCGCAGGGGTGGCCGGTGTCGGCGCGGGGGTGCTCCTCACGCGCTTCCTCCACGTCGACGGCCTCGCCGACACCGCCGACGGCCTGGTGGCCGGTCGTACCGCCGAGCGCGCCCTCGAGGTGATGCGGCGGGGCGATGTCGGGCCTGCCGGCGCGACCGTGCTCGTGCTCGTCCTCGGCGGCCAGGTGCTCGGCGTGGGCGCCGTCGTCGCCGGGGTCGCCTCGGGTGCGGCGCCGTGGTGGTCCGGAGCGCAGCTCGTCCTGGCGTGGGCGGCGTCCCGCGCGGTCCTCGCCCTTTTGTGCGTGCGGGGCCTGCGCCCTGCCCGTTCCGGCGGTCTCGGCGCGGCCGTCGTCGGCAGCGTCCCCGTCGCGCTCGCGCCCGTGCCGCTCCTGCTGTGCGGCGCGGTGGGAGCGGTCGCCGGGCTCGGCCCCGCTCCCGCCGTGCTCGTGCCGGTCGCCGCGGCCGCGGCGGCGGGTGCCGTGGCGTGGCACGGCACCCGGCGTCTCGGCGGTCTCACCGGCGACGTGCTCGGCGCCGGGGTGGAGGTCGCCCTCCTCGCGGCGATCCTCGTGCTCGCCGCGACCTGACGGGCGCGACGGGCGACGGCGCCCGGCTCGCCTCCCTCAGCCGGCGGCGACGGGCTCCGGCTCCTCCACGTGCCTGCCGTGCCCGGCGGCCACCTGCTCCCCCGGCGCGTCAGCCCGTGACAGCCGGTGCGGCCACCACACCCGCCGCCCGATGTCGTACGACAGCGCCGGCACGAGGAGCGAGCGCACCACGAGGGTGTCGAGGAGGACGCCGAACGCGACGATGAACGCGATCTGGGCGAGGAAGAGGATCGGGAGCACCCCGAGGGCCGCGAACGTCGCCGCGAGGACGACGCCCGCCGACGTGATGACCCCGCCCGTGACCGCCAGCCCGGACAGGATCCCGGGCCGGGTGCCGACGCGCGCCGACTCCTCCCGCACCCGCGTCATGAGGAAGATCGAGTAGTCGATCCCGAGCGCGACGAGGAAGACGAAGCCGAAGAGCGGGACCGCCGGGTCCGCACCGGGGTAGCCGAGCACGTACGTGAAGACGAGGGCCGCGGCGCCGAGCGTCGCGGCGAAGGACAGGATGTTCGCGGCGAGGATGAGCGCCGGCGCGACGATGCTGCGCAGCAGGAGCGCGAGCACGACGAAGATCACCCCGAGGACCACCGGGATGATCCGGTAGAGGTCGGCCGTCGACACCTGCAGCACGTCGAGCTGCTGCGCCGTGGACCCGCCGACGAGTGCCTCCTCCGACACCGCGTCCAGGTCCTCCCGCAGCCGCTCGACGGTGTCCTGCGCGGCGAGGGAGTCCGCCGGGTCGGCGAGAACCGCCTCCACCTGCACGCGGCCGTCGCTGACGACGGGCTCGCCGGGCTGCGTCGGGTCGGACCCCGGCGCGCGCGTCAGGTCGGCGGACGTGACGCCCGGGTCCGCACGGACGACGTCGAGGACGTCGTCGGCGAGGACCTCGTCGGCGAGGACGAGGGTCGGGGAGTCCGCCCCGGCCGGGAAGTGCTCCGCGAGCACGTCCTGGCCCGCGACGGACTCGACCTCGACGAGGAACACGTCGGACTGGGCGACCCCGGTGGCGTCGAGCAGCGGCAGGCACGCCGCCAGGGCGCCGAGGCCGACGACGGTCGACACCCACACGCGGCGGGGTCGGCGCCCGACGAGGCCCGCGACCCGCGCCCACACGCCGCGGCCCTCCGGTCCGACCTCCCCCAGGTGCGGCTCCGCCGGCCAGAAGACCCAGCGCCCGGCGCCCGTCGGCTCCCCCGCCGCGGCCCGCGCCCGGCGACGTCGGCGCAGCCGGAGCCCCACGAGGACCGCGACGGCGACGGCGACGACGGCACCGACGACCGCCGCGGCGAGGACCGCGGTCGCCGACCCGCCCGAGAGCGCGGTCACCGCGGCCGGGACGCCTGCCCCCGCCGCCACCGCCAGCAGCCCGATGACGGGCGCGGGGACGAGGAGCGCGGCCGGCAGGAACGTGAGGGCCGACAGCATCGCCGTGACGATGCCGACGGAGGCGACGGGCCCCAGGCCCCGGTTGCTGCCGAGGTCGGACAGCAGCAGGCACAGCAGGCCGAGGATGACCGTCGCGCCGGAGGCGACGACCGGCTCGACCGCGCGGCGCCAGGCGGTCCGCATGGCGGCGTAGCGGTCGTCGGTGCGGCGCAGCTCCTCCCGGTAGCGGGCGACGAGGAGCAGCGCGTAGTCGGTGGCGGCACCGACGACGAGGATGAAGAGGATCCCCTGGCTCTGGCCGTTGAGGTCGACGACGCCCTCCCGCGCGAGGACGTACACCACGACGCTGGCCGCGGCGAGGGCGAAGACGGACGACAGGATGACGAGGAAGGGCAGCGCGGGGCTGCGGTAGACGAGCAGCAGGATGACGAGGACGGCGGTGAGCGCGACCCCGAGCAGGATCCCGTCGATCTCGCCGAACGCCGCGGTGAAGTCGGCGAGGGTGCCCGCCGGACCCGCGACGTACGAGGTGAGACCGTCGGGCAGCGCCTCGTCGTCGGCCTCCCGGAGCGCCTCCACGACGACGGGCAGCGCGCTCTCACCGTCGGCGAGCTGCTCCTCGACCGCGTCGGCGTCGAACGGGAGGAGGACGAGCACGGCCTCGCCGTCCGCCGCGGGGACCAGCGGCAGCGGGCCCGCTCCCGGTGGGCCGGCCGGGGCCGCCCCGGCGTCCGGGAGGGCGAGGAAGTCGCCCACCACGGCGTCGGCGAGGTCGTCGTCCGTCGTCCCGACGACGACGGGCTCGTCGGGGACACCGGCGGCGAGGTCCCCCACGGCCTGCAGCTCCTCCGGGCCGAGCGGCTCGCCGTCCGTGCTCTCGACGACGAGGAAGGCGGGGAAGGTCGCGTCGTCGCGGAAGCCCTCGGCGAGCTCCGTGACCAGCGTCGACTCGACGCCGTCCGGCAGGAACGCGGCGGCGTCGTTCTCCTGCACCTCCGCGAGGCGGCCCTGGAAGGGTCCGCCGACGCTCGCGACCGCGAGCCACACGAGCAGCAGCACCGCGGGCACGAGCCAGCGGACGCGGGACGTGGGGGCGGGCGGTGCCGCTTCGGCCGCCGCCGGGGCGGCGCGGTGGGCGGGGCTGCCGTCGGCCACGACAGTGTCCTTTCGTCTGCGAACCATCAGCAGGCGTACGATATAGGGGTGGGACCGACCCGGCACGCCGAGGCCGACGGGGCTAGCGTGCGACCTGTGGTGACGTCGGTGCCAGACCCTGCGGCCGCCGCGGCGGCACCGGGCGACGACGACGTCACGACGTGGGCGACCGGGCGCCTGCTGTCGACGGCGGCGCGGCTCGTCGAGCAGCGCTGGAACGAGGGCCTCGCCGCGCACGGCCTCACCCACGCCGGCTTCGGGGTCCTCGCGCACCTGCTGCAGCAGCCGCTGTCGCAGCACGAGGTCGCGGCGCGCACGAAGGTCGAGGACCAGACGATGTCGCGGACCCTCGACCGCCTCGAGCGGGCGGGACACGTCGAGCGGTCCCCGGACCCGGCGGACCGGCGTCGCCGCCTCGTCCGGCTCACCGACGCCGGCCGCGCGGCCTTCGTCGACGTCGCCGGGTCCGGTCTCGACCTGCGCATCGTCGACGACGTCGTCGCGGAGCACTGCGACCTCGCGGACTTCCGCGCGGCGCTCGTCGCGCTCCTCGGTGCGACGATGGAGCCGTGAGCGCCCCGATCACGACCAGCACCACGACCGCGGCCACCGACGCAGCCGCTCCCTCGGCACGCGTCCTCGTCGAGCGGCTCGACGGCCTGGTCCCCTACCTCGACGGCTGGCAGCGCCAGCGCGAGGAGCACGAGAAGGTCGTCCACGGTGGACCGGGCCGCCTGCTCCTGCTCGAGCACGAGGCCGTCTACACCGCCGGCAAGCGCACCGCCCCCCACGAACGACCGATCGACGGCACCCCGGTCGTCGACGTCGACCGCGGCGGCAAGATCACGTGGCACGGTCCGGGACAGCTCGTCGGCTACCCGCTCGTGCGCCTGCCGGAGCCCGTCGACGTGGTCGCGTACGTGCGGCGGCTCGAGACCGCGCTCATCGCCGTGTGCGCGACGCTCGGCCTCGCGACCGAGCAGGTCGAGGGGCGTTCCGGGGTGTGGGTCCGGGGCGACGGCTCCCCCGGCCCGCGCGGTCGCGACCGCAAGGTCGCGGCGATCGGGATCCGGGTGGCGCGGGGCGTGACGATGCACGGGTTCGCGCTCAACTGCGACTGCGACCTGTCGTGGGCCGCACCGATCGTCCCGTGCGGCATCCCGGACGCGGGCGTGACCTCGCTGAGCGAGGAGCTCGGCCGCCGGGTCACTGTGGAGGCGGTCCTGCCTCTCGTCGAGCGCGAGGTCCTCGCGGTCCTGCCGGCCGGCTGAGCCGGCAGGACGGGCCTCCCGGACTCAGCCGAAGAACGCCTCCAAGGTGTCGACGAACCACGCCGCCAGGGCGGCCCCGTCGACGTCCTCGACGACGTCCACGTCGGTCCACCCCTCCCCTGCCGGTGGGCCCGACGCCCGTCGGTCGACGACGGTCTGACCCCGGGCGGGACCGCCGTCCACCTGCACGGCGACGGGCCTGCGCCGCACGGTGACGAGATCGGGTCGCGCGAGGGCGGCGACGGCGCCCGCGTCCCCGATGGTCGCGTCCGGCGCGCCCTCCTTGGCCGCGGCGGCGAGGAGGAGGCGACCGGCCAGCCGGAGCGCGGGGTGCGCGGCCTCGCTCAGCGCGCGGACCCGGTCGGGGGGAACGCGGACCCGGCCGAACACCTCCAACCCGTACATCGTGACCGGTACGCCGCACCTGCCCGCCGTCCGCAGGACCGTGTCGGCGGCCGCGGGATCGTGGTGGACGTTGAACTCGGCGGCGGGGGTGACGTTGCCCCCGCTGCCGCTCCCGCCCATGAAGTGGATGCGGCCGAGCCGGGCGAAGGCAGCCTCGTGTGCCCGCGCGAGGTCGGCGACGGTCGACTGGGGACCGAGCGGGACCAGCGTGAGGCCGCCCTCGACGGCCAGCCGCGCCAGCGCGTCCGTCGCGCGCTCCTCGACAACCGCCAGCGGTGGACGCCCGCGTGACGCGTCCGGGGCCGGCCGGCAGCCCATGAGCCCGTCGGCGCCCTGCCACCGCTCGCCGACCTCGACCGCCGGCCCGCCGCCGGGGTGCGCGAGCCCGGCGTGGACGGGGAGGTCCGCACCGGCCGCGGCGAGCACGGCCGTCGTGTTGGCGAGGACGTCGGGCAGGTCGGTGTTGCCCCCGACGCACGTCACGGCCCGCAGGTCGAGGGCCGGCTCGGCGACGGCAGGGCGAGGGCGTCGTCGACGCCCGTGTCGACGTCGAGGACGACGGTCAGCGGCCGGCTGCTCACCGCACGCGCGGCAGGACCTCCTCGGCCACCAGCCGCAGGTGGTCGAGGTCGTGGAGGTCCATGACCTGCAGGTACACGCGTTCGCACCCGATCGCCGCCCACCGCTGCAGGGTCTCGACGACCTCGTCGGGCGTGCCGGCGACGCCGTCGGCGCGCAGCCGCTCCGCCGTGCCGCCGGCGGCCACCGCTCGCCGCTCGACCTCCGCGTCGTCGGCGCCCACGGCGACCGTGAGCGCCGCCGAGAACGTCATGGTCGCGGGGTCGCGGTCGACGGCCTCGCACGCGGCGCGCACCCGCCCGAACTGGGCCTCGACGGTGTCGAGCGCGGCGAACGGCATGTTGAACTCGTCGGCGTGGTGCGCGGCGAGGCGCGGGGTCCGCTGCTTCCCGCCGCCGCCCACGATGACCGGCACGTGCTCCTGCGCGGGCTTGGGCAGCGCGGGGCTGTCGACGACGCGGTAGTGCTCGCCCTCGTAGGAGAAGCTCGCCCCGAGCGGGGTGCCGAGGAGACCCGTCACGACCGCGAGCTGCTCCTCGTAGCGGTCGAAGCGCTCCTTCACCGGCGGGAAGTCCAGTCCGTACGCCTCGTGCTCCCGCGCGAACCAGCCGGCGCCGAGACCGAGCTCGACGCGCCCGCCCGACATCCGGTCGACCTGCGCGACGGAGATCGCGAGCGGGCCGGGGTGCCGGAACGTCGCCGCCGTGACGAGCGTGCCGAGGCGGATCGTCGAGGTCTCCCGGGCGAGCCCCGCGAGCGTCACCCACGCGTCGGTCGGGCCGGGCAGGCCGTCGCCGCTGAACGCGAGGTAGTGGTCGGAGCGGAAGAACGCCCCGAACCCGCACTCCTCGGCCGTGCGGGCGACCGCGAGGAGGTCCTCGTACGAGGCGCCCTCCTGGGGCTCGGTGAACACGCGCAGCTCCATGCGCGGGAGCCTATGGAATGCGCCGGCGCACCGCGCCGCAGGACGCGGTCGCGACGCGGCGTACCGTGGGACGCGTGACTGTCGCCCCCGAAGGTCGTCGCATGCTGCGGGTCGAGGCGCGCAACGCCTCCGTCCCCATCGAGAAGAAGCCGTCGTGGATCAAGACGCGGGTCCGCACCGGCCCCGAGTACACCGCGCTGCAGAAGCTCGTGAAGGACGAGGGCCTCCACACGGTGTGCCAGGAGGCGGGCTGCCCCAACATCTTCGAGTGCTGGGAGGACCGCGAGGCGACGTTCCTCATCGGCGGCGGGCAGTGCACCCGGCGCTGCGACTTCTGCCAGATCGACACCGGCCGGCCGGAGCCGCTGGACCGCGACGAGCCGCGGCGCGTCGCGGAGAGCGTGCAGACGATGGGCCTGCGGTACGCGACGGTCACCGGCGTCGCCCGGGACGACCAGCCCGACGGCGGTGCGTGGCTGTACGCCGAGACGATCCGGCAGATCCACACCCTCAACCCCGACACCGGCGTCGAGATCCTCGTCCCCGACTTCAACGGCGTGCCGGAGCTGCTCCAGCAGGTCTTCGACGCCGCACCCGAGGTGTTCGCCCACAACGTCGAGACCGTGCCCCGGGTGTTCAAGCGGATCCGACCGGCGTTCACGTACGAGCGCTCCCTCGACGTCCTCACGCAGGGTCGCGCCGCGGGGCTGGTGACGAAGTCGAACCTCATCCTCGGCATGGGCGAGACCCGCGAGGAGGTGTCGCAGGCGCTGCGGGACCTCCACGAGGCCGGTACCGACCTCATCACCATCACCCAGTACCTGCGTCCCACGCCGCGCCACCACCCCGTCGAGCGGTGGGTGAAGCCGGAGGAGTTCGTCGAGCTGCAGGACGAGGCCCGGGAGATCGGCTTCCTCGGCGTCATGTCCGGTCCCCTGGTCCGCTCGAGCTACCGCGCGGGCCGGCTGTACCGGGAGGCGCTGGCGGCGCGCTCCGCCGTCGCCTGAGCCGCCCCTATCCTCGGGGCCATGGCCCGCAAGGACTTCCCCGCCGCCGACGCCCCGAAGAAGCAGGGCCGACTCAAGCAGTTCGCCGCCGTCTGGCGCCTCACGACCCAGTACGACAAGGCGGCGCCGCTGTGGGTGATCGGCTCCGCGCTCGTCGTGCTCGCCGTCGGCGTGGTCCTCACGCTGGTCGTGGCCGGCAGCGTCTTCACGACCGTCATGGGCGTCCTCACGGCGGTGCTGACGGCGCTGCTCGTCGGGCTGTTCGTCCTCACCCGCCGGGCCGACAAGGCGCTGTTCGCGCAGGTCGACGGACGGCAGGGCGCCACGGCCATCGTCATGCAGCAGCTGCGGCGCGGGTGGACGACGTCGGAGGAGCCCGTGGGGGCGGACCCGCGCACCGGTGACCTCGTGTTCCGCGCCGTCGGCAAGCCGGGCATCGTCCTGCTCGTCGAGGGTCCGCTGCCGCGGACGCTCCGCCTCGCGGAGTCGGAGAAGAAGCGGCACTCCCGCGTGGCGTCCGGCGTGCCGGTGCACGTGGTCCACGTCGGCAACGGCCCCGACCAGACGCCGCTGCGCAAGGTGTCGCGACGGCTCATGCGCATGCCGCGCACCCTCACCGGCGCCGAGGTGAGCGCCGTCGTCAAGCGGATGCAGGCGCTCGGCGGCCTCCGCGCCGCCGTGCCGAAGGGGATCGACCCCTACCGGGCCCGCGCCGACCGGCGCGCGATGCGGGGCCGCTGACGCCCCTCGGCGTCGAGGCCGGCTAGCGGCGCACGACGACGGTCCCCGCTGCGCGGTCGTGCAACCCGCGGGAGTCCTCGTCGAGGACCACGGCGGGCACGACGAGCGCGAGCAGGAGCGTGCGGACCAGCGCCGGCAGCGGACCCACGGCCGAACCGTCCGGTCGCACGACGACGAGGCCGAGCACGCGGTGACCCACCGCGGTGCCGATCGTCCCGACGAGCAGCACCTGGACGACGACGAACACCACGAGCGGACCGAAGGAGCCGAGGCCGTCGAGGAACGCCCCCGCGACGAGGACGGCGAGGAGCCAGTCGACGAGCAGGGCGAGGGCACGGCGCCCGACGCCCGCGACCGAGCCCGGTCCCTCCGCCGGACGCCCGAGACGCTGACCCGGGTACGCCTGCGTGCTCTCGCGCGGCCCCCCGGGTCCGCTCAGCCAGCCACCGAGGGCCCCCCGTCGGGCGGACCCGTCGTCCCCGTCGCCGTCCGCGCTGCCGTCCCGTCCGGTCGCCACCGGTCCAGCCTACGGAGCCGTCACACGGCTGTGACGGGCGCCCGCCGCTCGTCACGTGCCCGAAACACACGGGACACGGTGGCGACACCGCCCGTGTCTAGCGTGCCGGTCGACGCCGTGATCCGTACCGTGCCCCGCGAACCCGCTGCGCACGCCGTCCGGTGTGCACCCTGCCCGAGCACCGCCTGCGACAGGAGATCAGATGTTCAGCTCCGCCGACGAGGTCCTCAAGTACATCGCCGACGAGGGCGTCGAGTTCGTCGACGTCCGCTTCTGCGACCTGCCCGGCATCATGCAGCACTTCACGATGCCCGCCGCCGCCTTCGACGCCTCGGCGTTCGAGGACGGGCAGATGTTCGACGGCTCGTCCATCCGCGGCTTCCAGGCGATCCACGAGTCCGACATGAAGCTCATCCCGGACCCCGCGACCGCCTACGTCGACCCGTACCGCAGCGCCAAGACGCTCGTCATCACCCACTCGATCGTCGACCCCTTCACGAGCGAGCCGTACAGCCGTGACCCGCGTGTCGTCGCCGCGAAGGCCGAGGCGTACCTCAAGGGCACCGGCATCGCCGACACCGCGTTCTTCGGCCCCGAGGCGGAGTTCTACGTCTTCGACGACGTGCGGTTCGAGACGAAGCAGAACACCGGCTACTACGAGATCGACTCCATCGAGGCGCAGTGGAACACCGCGCGCCAGGAGGAGGGTGGCAACCGCGGCTACAAGACCCGGTACAAGTCCGGGTACTTCCCGGTCTCCCCTACCGACCACTTCGCCGACATGCGCGACGACATGGTCCGCACGCTGACGCAGGTCGGTCTCGAGGTCGAGCGTGCGCACCACGAGGTCGGCGCCGCCGGTCAGGCGGAGATCAACTACAAGTTCAACACGCTGCTCCACGCCGCCGACGACCTCATGAAGTTCAAGTACGTCATCAAGAACACGGCGTGGAAGCACGGCAAGACCGCGACGTTCATGCCGAAGCCCGTCTTCGGCGACAACGGCTCGGGCATGCACGCGCACCAGTCGCTGTGGAAGGACGGCGAGCCGCTGTTCTTCGACGAGTCCGGCTACGGCGGGCTGTCCGACACAGCCCGCTGGTACATCGGCGGCATCCTCGCCCACGCCCCCGCACTGCTGGCGTTCACCAACCCGACCGTCAACAGCTACCACCGCCTCGTGCCGGGCTTCGAGGCACCCGTCAACCTCGTGTACTCCGCGCGCAACCGCTCTGCGGCGATCCGCGTGCCGATCACCGGCTCCTCGCCGAAGGCCAAGCGGATCGAGTTCCGGGCGCCCGACCCCTCGAGCAACCCGTACCTCGCGTTCGCGGCCATGCTCATGGCCGGCATCGACGGGATCAAGAACCGCATCGAACCCGCGGCCCCGGTCGACAAGGACCTCTACGAGCTGCCGCCCGAGGAGCACGCGAACATCCCGCAGGTGCCGACGACGCTGCCCGAGGTCCTCAGGGCCCTGCAGGAGGACCACGACTTCCTCACCGAGGGCGACGTCTTCACCTCCGACCTCATCGAGACGTGGGTCGAGTGGAAGACCGAGAACGAGGTGCTGCCGATCCAGTCGCGGCCGCACCCCCACGAGTTCGAGCTGTACTACGACATCTGAGGTCGGGTGTCGGCGCGCTGCCGACCTCGACGGGCGTCACAGCGGAGCGGGTCCCTCACGGGGCCCGCTCCGCCGCGTTCCGGGCGGACGCTGCGGTCAGCGACCGCCGACCGTGCCGTCGCGGCGATGGTCGGCACCACCGACCAGCCCGTCGTCCGTCACCTGGATGACCGACAGGCCGCTCGTCAGCGTCCCGATGCTCACGGGGTGCCCGCGAGCCTCGAGCGCGGCGGCGAGCGCCTCCACGTCGTAGTCGAGCGTCACCCCGGGGATCGGCGCCTCGAGGTTCGTCGCGCCGTTGCGGTTCTGGTGGTGCGGCACGTCGACGGCGGTCTGCGGGTCGAGGCCGAAGTCGAGGACGTTGACGATCGACTGCGCCGTGTAGCCGATGATCGAGGACCCGCCGGGCGACCCGGTGACGAGCTCGAGGTCGCCCGCGGGGTCGAACACGATCGTCGGCGACATCGAGCTGCGCGGCCGCTTGCCGGGCTCCACGCGGTTGGCGACGGGGACGCCGTCCGCACCGACCGGGGCGAAGCTGAAGTCGGTGAGCTCGTTGTTCAGCAGGAACCCGCCACCGGGGACCATCACCCCGTTACCGAACGACGACTCGATGGTCGTCGTCATCGACAGGGCGTTGCCGTACCGGTCGACGATCGAGACGTGGCTCGTGCCGGCGCCCTCGTCGTTCGTCTGCGGCGCGGTCGGGTCGAACTCCCCCGGCGGCGTCCCCGGCGCGGCGGTGCCCATGTCCATGTCGGTGATGAGCGCGGCGCGGGAGGCGAGGTAGTCCTCGTCGAGCATGCCCTCGACCGGCACCGTGACGTAGTCCGTGTCGCCGACGTAGAGGTTCCGGTCGGCGAAGGCGAGGCGTCCGGCCTGCGCGAAGAGGTGGACGAACTCCTCGCCCAGCGGGTCCTCGCCCAGGTCGACGTTCTCCAGGATGCCGAGGATCTGGCCCACGGCGAGCGCGCCGGAGGACGGCGGCCCCATCCCGCACACCTCGTGGCCGCGGTAGTCGTGGCACACCGGCTCCCGCTCGACGACCTCGTACGCGGCCAGGTCTGCGAGCGTCATGTCGCCGGGGATGGCGGGGTCGGTCGTGACGGCCTCGACGACGGCGTCGGCCAGGTCGCCGGTGTAGAAGCCGGCGGCCCCCTGCGATCGCAGCGTTCGGAGCGTGTCGGCGTAGTCGGGGTTCTGCACGCGCGTGCCGGCCGGCACGGCGGCGCAGTCGGTCGCGCTGCCGTTCGTGAAGTACTCGAAGGCCGTGGGGTCCCGGAAGAACAGCCGGTCCGTGCAGCTGGGGTTGAGCGCCAGCAGCGAGTTCACCTGGTCCGCGGTGCGGTCCGTCACCGCGTAGCCGCCCTGGGCCAGCCGGATGCCGTCGGTGAAGAGCGTCGGCCAGGGCCGCTGCCCCTGCTCGTCGTGCAGCGTCTCCATGAGCATCGGCGTGCCGGGCACGCCGACGGACAGTCCGGACTGCCAGGCCGTGACGAAGGAGAGCCCCGCGAAACGGTCCTCCGTCGCCGCCATCGGTGCCGTCTCCCGGGCGTCGTACGTCGTGACCTCGCCGGTGTCGGCGTCGTACCAGACGGCGAATGCACCGCCGCCGAGCCCGCTCGACTGCGGCTCCACGAGGCCGAGGACCGCCTGTACCGCGACGGCGGCGTCGGCCGCGGTCCCGCCCTGCCGCAGCACCTTGACGCCGGCCGCCGTGGCGAGCGGGTTGGCCGTCACGACCATCTCCCGCTGTGTCGTGACCGGACCGTCCGTCGGCGCGGGTGGTCGCGCACCTGCGGGGGCAGAGGTGAGGGCGAGCGCTCCCACCGCCATCACCACGGCTGTGGCACCGGACACCGTTCGTCGCGTGACTGTCATCGCCGACCTCCTCGTCGCGCCGTCTCGGGGCGAATGGGACGTTAGCCGCGATCCGGAGCGCTGCCCAGGGTGGTGGGCGCGCGTCGGGGCTGAGGGCGACTCCGCGCTCGGGATCGGCGGTGGCCGCGCCACGACGTCCGGGAACCGGACCCAACGGCCACGCCACCGACACCCGCCGCGCCACGACGTACGGAAACCGGACCCAACGGCATCGGCCCCGCGTGCCGGCCGCGCTGGATCGACACAAGCGTCCGCGCGTTCCGGTGTCAGTGGGCGGGCTGCCCCCCACGTCCGCCCCGGAGCCGCCTCACGGCTGTCATCGCCGCGACGAGGACGGCACCGGCGACCGCCCCGAGCAGTGCGGAGCCCAGCGTGTTCGTCAGCCACGCGAGGACGCCACCGACGGCGCCCGTCGCCTCGCGGACGGCCTCCTCCGCGGTGTGCACGACGTCGTACGGCCACGGCACGCCGAGCTCCTCGAGCCCGACGAGCAGGATGTGGCCACCGACCCACAGCATCGCCACGATGCCGACGGTCGACAGCAGCGCGAGCACCTTCGGCATGCCGGCGACGAGGCCGCGGCCCACGCGTCGGGCGCCGGCGCTCTCGCGCTCCGCGAGGCGCAGCCCGAAGTCGTCCATCTTCACGATGAGGGCGACGACCCCGTAGACGAGCGCCGTGATGCCGAGCGCCACGACGAGCAGGATCACCGCACGCGACACGAGCGGCTCCGAGGCCACCTCGTCGAGCGCGATGACCATGATCTCCGCGGAGAGGATGAAGTCGGTCCGGACCGCGCCGCGCACCACCGTGGCCTCGTGGTCCGGGCCCACCGCCGCGGCCGGCGCAGCGGGAGCCTCGTGGTGGGCGAGCTTCTCCCAGATCTTCTCCGCCCCCTCGTACGACAGGTAGAGGCCGCCGAGCATGAGGATCGGGGTCAGCAGCCACGGGAGGAACTGGCTGAGCAGCAACGCCACCGGCAGGATGACGAGCACCTTGTTGATCAAGGAGCCTCGCGCGATCCTGCCGATGATCGGCAGCTCGCGCTGTGCCGCGAGACCGTGGACGTAGCGGGGTGTCACGGCGGTGTCGTCGACGACGACACCGGCCGCCTTCGCGCTGGCCCGCCCGGCAGCGAGCCCCACGTCGTCCACGGACGCCGCCGCGAGCTTCGCGAGCGCGGCCACGTCGTCGAGCAGCGCGACGAGTCCACCCGGCACGGCATCTCCTCCCGCTCCTGCGGGCCGTCACCGACCGACCCGCGTGACGGGAGCGTAGGGCGTCAGTCAGCCATCAGCCGCAGGTCGCGCGTCCTGCACCACGAGGACGCTCGTGGTCGCGTGGGCGGCGACCCGCGCCGAGACGCTGCCGCGGAGGAAGCGGTGCACCGCGCCGAGGCCGCGGCCGCCGACCACGACGAGGTCGGCGTGCTCGCGCTCGCTGACGTCGAGGACGGCCTTCGCGGGGTCGTCGGCGACGACGTGGCCGACGCAGCCGACCCCGTGCGCGCGGAGCCGTGCGAGCGCGGCCTGCTGCCGCTCGGTCTCGGTCGCGTGGGGGTCCCACACCCAGCGGTACTCCTCGGGCAGCTCGTCGAGGCGACGCATGACGTCGCTCACCGGAACGGGGTGGTAGGCGGTGACCACGTGGACCGTGCCGCCGTCCGCCACCTCGTCCGCTGCCGCGGCCACCGCCCGGTCGGCGTCGGGTGAGCCGTCGTAGCCCACGACCACGGTCCGGTACGCCACCACGTCAGTCCCCCTCGGCTCGCGGCTCGTGCACGACGAGGACGCTGACCGGGGCGTGCGACGCCACGCGAGCCGCGACGCTCCCGCGGACGAACCGCCGGGAGCCGCCTCGCCCACGACCACCGACGACGACGAGGTCGGCGTGCTCGCGGCGGGCGACGTCGAGGATCGCCGCGGCGGCGCCGTCGGGCACGAGGTGCCCCTCGCACGCGACCCCTTGTCGCCGCAGCCGCTTGAGCGCGACGCGCTGCCGGGCTGCCTCGACGCCGTGCGGGTCACCGGCGACGGGCCCGGCACCGACCAGCTCCGTGGGCAGCAGGACGTCACCGACCGGCGACGGCACGAAGGCCGTCACGACATGGACGGTCCCGCCCTCGCTCACCTCGTCGGCGGCCGCGTCGACCGCCCTCTCGGCGTCGTCCGACCCGTCGTAGCCGACGACCACCGTGCGGTACTCCATCGTCCGCTCCTCTCCGTGGACGCGTGCGTCCCGGCGGGGACCCGACACCGTCGAGCCTGCCCCCGCACGGCGGGAGCGCCACGGACGTTGGTCCCGCATCGGCCGGCGGGACGGGCCGTGTGCCCGGTACGCCGGTCGTGCACCCGGGCGGCTCAGCTCGCGTCGACTCCCGGCGGCGTGACGACGCGGACCTGCACCCGGCCGTCGTCCTCGCGGACCTCGAAGCGGGGCTGCGGCGACACCGCGGGCCCGCGACCGGCTCGCCGTCGAGCCGGAAGGTGCTCGCGTGCCACCGGAGCACCCCCTCATCCGGGCACCGGAACCGCCCGGCCGCCACCCTGTGCGAGCGGCGACGGGCGGTCCCGGTCGGGGTCAGAGCCCCTTGCGTCGCAGCAGCCCGCTGAGCAGCCCGCCGCCCCGCGTCGCGCCTGTCGTGCCCGTGGTGCCGCGCGGGCGGCGACGCGCCGTGCCGCCGCCGGTCGACGCCGTGCGCCGGGCCGTGCCGAGAAGTCGTCCGATCATGCCCATGGGTCCTCCTGTGGTCCGGGTCGTGGACCGGCAGTACCCCGGTACACGTCACTCCACGCCTGTGACCACGCGGAGCGTCGAGAGCGTCGGGTCGGCGGCGTACGCGATCCGCACGCCGCTGCGCCGTGCGTGGGCCAGCGCGTCGAGGCTCGCCGCCGTCACCTGCTCCCCCGGCGCCAGGACCGGGATGCCCGGCGGGTACGGGGCCACGAGCTCCGCGCTCACGCGCCCGACCGCCGCCGGCAGCGGCACCACCTCGGACGCGGCGAAGAAGGCCTCGCGGGGCGGCACGACCGGCTCCGGCTCCACCTGGTAGACGGCCGCGCCGACGACGTCCCGCGGCAGGCGACGGTTCCGCTCGACCGACCGCGCGACGGCGTCCGCGAGCCGGTCGAGGGTGTCGGAGGTGTCCGCCAGCGACACGACCGCCACGAGGACGTCGCGGTCGGCGGACTCGACCGGCAGCCCGGCGTCGAGGAGGTCCCGCTCGACGGCGTTCCCGTCCGCTCCCGTCCCGGCCAGCAGCACGGTGAGCTTGAGCGGGTCGACCGCGGAGCCGTCGAGCACGACGAGGCCGTCGACGGTTCGGAGCCGGTCGCGGGCGGCTCGCGTGGCGGCGATCGCGGTCCCCAGCAGCTCCTCCCCGTCGCGGGCCAGCAGGGCGCGGGCGGCGTCGGTGCTCGCGAGGACCGCTCCCGCGGGGCTCGTCGTCGCCGTGGCCTCGACGCCCGCGTCGAGGCGGGCGGCGTCGACCCGCTCCGTGCGGGCGAGCACGAGCGCGGCCTGGCTCCACGCGGGCAGCGTCTTGTGGGCGCTCGTCACGACGACGTCCGCGCCGAGGTCGAGGGCGTGCCGGGGGAGCTCCGGGTGGAAGCCGAAGTGCGCGGCCCACGCGGCGTCGACCACGAGCGGCACCGCGTGGGCGTGCGCGGCCGCGGCGAGCCCGCCGACGTCGCCGACCGTGCCGACGTACGAGGGGTCGCCGACGAACACCGCCCGTGCCTCGGGATGCGCCTCCAGTGCCCGGCGCACCGCCTCCGCCGGTACCCCGAGCGGCAGCCCGGTCGCGGCGTCGACGTCGGGCCGCACCCACACCGGCGTCAGGCCCGCGAGCACGAGTCCGAGCAGGAGCGAGCGGTGGAGGGTGCGACTCACCACGACGGTGTCGCCGTCGCCCGCGACCGCGAGCGCGACGGCCTGGTTGGCGTGCGTCGCCCCGCCGGTGGAGAACCGGCAGACGTCGGCCCCCCACAGCCGGGCCGCGCGCGCCTCCGCGTCGGCGAGCAGCCCGCCCGTCAGCTTCATCGTGTCGAGCCCCGCGTACAGCGGGACGTCGCCCGCGACGACGTCCCCGACGAGGTCGGTGCGCTGCTTGTGCCCGGGGATCGTGAACGGCGTGGGAGGCCGCTCGCGGAACCGGAGCCAGGCGTCGAGCAGCGGCGCGTCCTCCCGCAGACCGCGCGGGTCAGTCGGCACGGGACCCCCAGCCGGACAGCACGTCGACGAGCGCCGCGGCGAAGGCCCGGACCTGGCGGAGGTCGACCCACTCGTCGACGGCGTGCAGCCCGCCGCCCGAGGGCCCGCACACGACCGTCGGGCACACCTCCTGCCACAGCGGCGCCTCCAGCCAGTAGGGCGCGTCGAACGTCGGCTCCGTCCCGAGGGCCGCGCCGAGGCGGCGCGCGAGGTCGGCGGCAGGTCCCGCGCCGTCCAGGCGCCACCCGTCCCGGTGCGCGAGCAGCGAGGCCGCCGCCTGCCACTCCGTGCGCAGCAGGGCGCGCACCTCGGCCAGGGCGTCGGCGCTGCCCTGCTCCGGTGGCGTCCGGCATTCGACGAGGCACTCGGCGTGGTCCGGCACGACGAAGGCGGAGGTGCCGCCGCGGGCGGTCGTCACCATGAGGTCCGGGTGGGCGTCGACGGCGTGCAGCAGCCGGCCGAGGTGCGTGACGGCGTTGACACCCTGCTCCGGCTGGGAGCTGTGGGCGGCGCGCCCGGTGAAGGCGACCCGGACGACGGCGAAGCCGCGGACGGACCGGCAGAGGGCGAGGTCGGTCGGTTCGGCGACGAGGCAGACGTCCGGGCGGACGCCCAGCACGGGCAGCGCGGCGACGACGGCCTCGCTGCCGAGGCTCGCGTCCTCCTCGTCGGCCACCAGGGCGAGCACCGGCCGCACGGGGGTCCCACCGGCCACCAGGTGCTCGGCCGCGGCGACCAGCGCCGCCACCCCGCCCTTCATGTCGGCGGCCCCCCGCCCTCGGAGGCGGTCCCCGTCGACGCGGGCGGTGAACGGCTCCGGCATGCCGGCGACGCCGACGGTGTCGAGGTGCCCGTTGAGCAGGACGGTCGGCGTGCCCGGGTCGCCGGGCGCGACCGCGACGAGGCTCGGGCGGTCGTCCCGACCGGCGGCGGGGACGACGGTCGTCGAGAAGCCGGCGACCTGGAGGCGACCCTCGAGGTGCTCGACGATGCGGGCCTCCCCCGCCGCACCGGGCACGAGGCCCGGGTTGACGCTGTCGATGCCGACGAGCTCGGCGAGCAGGGTCACCGCCGCCGTCCCCACGTCCCGCACGGGGCCGAGGCTAGGGCGAGGAGGCGCCGCGGACGGGACGTTCGTCCCTCGACGGCGTGGGTGTCGCACGTCAGGCTGGGCGCTCATGAGCACCGGTGAGTCCCCGAAGAAGCGTTCCGGTGGCGACGGGTTCCTGACCGTCGTCTCCGTCATCCTCCTCGTCGCCGCGGTGCGGCAGCAGCTGCGCCGGCCGAAGGCCGAGCGGACCTGGCACGGCACGGTGCCCGTCGAGGTGCCCTACGAGCTGCGCCGACCGACGCTCGAGCGGGTACGGCACCGGCTGTGGGACGCCGAGGAGCCGCGGCTGTTCGTGCCGACCGTCTTCGGGGTCGGCTGGACGGTCAACCTCGCGCGGCTGCTGCGCCGCCACCCCGGAGCCTGAGCCCCACGACCGCGGCGACGAGCAGCGTCAGCCCGGCCAGCAGGAGCCCGCCGGAGACGCCGAGCGAGCCGTCCGTCCAGTGCAGGGCGGCCTCGGGCACGACGAGCGTGACGCCCGCGACGCCCAGCGCGAGGTACGGCCACTGCTGCAGCCGCCGGTAGAGCGCGAAGCCGGCCACGGCGACGAGTGCGGTGGCGAGGTGCCCCGGCCACGGCTCGGGGTCGAACTGCGGGGACTGCGCCCCGACCAGCACGAGGGCGACGCCGGTGAGCCGACCCACCGTCGTGTCCCACCACCACCCGGACTCCGCGACGACGAGGACGACGACCCCGACCGCGAGGAACGTCATCCCGACGGGCAGCGCCTCCTGCGCGTCGACGACCTCGAGCGCGAGGGGCACGAGCGCCACGGCGGCGGCGGCCACCCCGAGCTGCCCGACCGTCCCCGGCACCCACACGTACGCCGCCACCGCCACGACCAGCGCGGTCACGACGCCGACCAACGGCGGCACGTCGGCGTCACGCGCCCCCACGGCCGTCCCCGCGACCTGCAGCCCCACCGCGAACCCCGTCGCCGCGGCGGCGCCGAGCAGCACCGCGCCCACGAGGCGCCGGCGGGCGGCCTCCGCCGGAGCGAGCACCGCGCCGCGACCCCCACCGCTCGCGACGAGACCGGCGGCCGTCGCGACGAGCGCCACGGCCGTGACCGCGAGGACGAGGACCCGCCCCGTGCGCGTGAGGTCCGGCCACTCCTGGGCGACGAACAGCACGGCGGCCGCGACGACGAGCGCGCCGCCGACGTAGCCGGCGATCTCCGCCCACCACCGGCGGCCCGATCGGGCGCCGGTGCCGGCCTCGCGCGCGACGCGCACGGCGGCGTCACGGTCCTCCCTCGCCACGAACCCGTGCCCCACGAGGACGTCGACGACGACGTCCACCGCCTCGCGACGCCCTCCCGTGCGGGGCGCGGCGATCGCCGGTGTGTCGGACGACCGGACCCTGCCCATGACGCACCTCCGTGCCGGTCCCCCAGCGTCGCAGGTCGCCGGGGCGGGGCACCCGAGACCTACGTCCCGTCCCGGCCCTACCATCGCCGACGTGCCGGTCCCGGTGCTGGAGACGAAGCTGTTCGCGCCGCGCCGTCGCCGCTCGCTGGTGCCTCGCCCGGGCGCGCACGACCTCCTCACGTCCGCCGTCCGGGCCGAGCACCCGCTCGTGCTCGTCGCCGCCCCCGCGGGCTTCGGCAAGACGACGACGGTCGCGGCGTGGCTGGCCGCGCTCACCGACTCGGACGTGGACGTCCGGACCGCCTGGCTGTCGCTCGACGCCGGCGACGACGACCCGATCCGCTTCCTCGCCCACGTGGCCGCGACCATGCGTCGGGTCGGCCTCGACGCGGGGGACCTGGCGACGCTGGCGGCGGAGGGCTCACCCGTCCAGGCGGCCGCACAGCTCGTCAACACCGTGGCGGTCGAGGGCGCGCGGACGCCCCAGCGGCGGTGGGTCCTGGTGCTCGACGACTACCACCTCGTCGGCGCAGCCGCCGTCCACGACGTCGTCACGCACCTGCTGGAGCACCCGCCGCCTCGTCTGCACATCGTCGTGAGCACCCGGGCGGACCCGCCGTTCCCGCTCTCGAGGCTCCGCAGCCGCGGGGAGATGACCGAGCTGCGGACCGCCGACCTGCGTCTCACGGCAGCGGAGGCGTACGACTTCCTCCACCGCGTGATGGGGACGCCCGTCACGCCCGAGCAGTCCGTCGCCCTCACGCAGCGCACCGAGGGGTGGGCCGCCGGGTTGCAGCTGGCCGCGCTGTCGGTGAGAGGCGCCGCGGAGACCGAGGTCGACCGGTTCGTGCGGTCGTTCACCGGGAGCGACCGGTTCGTCGTCGACTACCTCCTCGACGAGGTCCTGGCGAAGGAGTCCCCCGACCGGCGCGAGCTGCTGCTGCTGACCTCGGTGGCGGACCGGCTGACCGGGTCCCTGTGCGACGCGATCACGGGGCAGCGGACCGGGGCCCGGACGCTCGAACAGCTCGAGCGCGACAACGTCTTCGTCGTCCCCCTCGACACGACCCGGACGTGGTACCGCTACCACCACCTGTTCGCCGAGGTCCTGCGAGCTCGGCTCCGCTCCGACCACGCCGACCTCGTGCCCGGTCTCCACCGGCGTGCCGGCGAGTGGTTCGCCTCCCACGGCCACCTGCCCGACGCGGTCGGGCACGCACTGGCGGCCGGCGACCACGTCCGTGCGGCGAGGCTCGTCGAGCTCGCGCTGCCGGAGGTGCGGCGCACGCGGCAGGACGGGCTCCTCCTGCAGTGGCTCGCCGCCCTCCCCCGCGACGTCGTCCGCGGCAACCCCGTCCTCAGCATGTTCGCCGGCTGGGCGGCCATGGTCGCCGGCGACCTCGACCTCGTGGCCCGTCGGCTCGACGAGGCGGACGAGGCGCTCGCGGCCGGCGCACGCGACCGTGACGTCGCCGCGTCGTGGGCGGCGACGGACGAGCTCCTCGCGGCACCGGCCACGCTCGAGGTCTTCCGTGCCTCCCTGGCGCAGGCGAGGGGCGACGTGACCGGCACCGCCCACCACGCGCGACTCGCGCTCGACCTCTGCCGGTCCGACGACCACCTCGTCCGGGGAGCGGCGTCCGGTTTCGTCGCCCTCGCGGCGTGGGCCGAGGGCGACGCTCGGACCGGGCTCGCGATGTTCGCGCAGGCGGTCGACAGCCTCCGCGCAGCCGGGAACCTCGTGGACGCCCTCGACGGGACCCTCGTCCTCGCCGACATCGAGGTCGCGGCCGGTCGGGCGGCCCCGGCCCGCGCACGTCTGGAGGCCGCGCTCCGGGTGGCCACCGACGGATCGGTACCGGGGGCGCGGACGGCACCTGACCTCCACGTGGCGCTCGCGGCCCTCGCGCTCCGCGACGGTGACCTCGACGCCGCCGACTCGCACCTCGCGTCCGCGGCGACGCTGCGCACGCAGACCCCGCGAACGGAGGCGAGGCACCGGTTCGCCCAGGTGAGCGCCGAGGTGCGGGCCGCCCGCGGGGACCACGCCTCCGCCCTGCGGCTCCTCGACGAGGCGGCAACCGCGTACCGCGCCGGCTTCCACCCGGACGTCCACCCGGTCGCGGCCTCCCGGGTGCGGGTCCTGCTCGCGGCCGGTGACCTCGGCGCGGCCGCGGCCGTCGTGGCCGCCCGAGGGGTCACCCTCGCCGACGACCCCGTCCACCTGCGCCTCCGCGACCACCTCGCCCTCGTCGCGTTCCACCTCGCGCGGGCCCGCGCGGGGCTGGACGCGGACCTGCCGGCGGCGGCTGCACTGCTGTCGCGGCTGCACGAGACCGCCGTGGCCGACGGACGTCACGGGGACGCACGCGAGGTCCGGGACCTCCAGGACCTCCTCGGATCGCCGCCCGCCCGCGACGGCGCCCCGGACGACCGGTCGTCGCGGGACCAGCGGGACGGGGGGCTGCCGGAGCCGCTCAGCGCCCGGGAGCTGGACGTCCTGAGGCTGCTCCGCGGCGAGCTGAGCGGCCCGGAGATCGCGAGGACGCTGCACGTCTCCCTCAACACCCTCCGCACCCACACCCGACGGATCTACACGAAGCTCGGGGTCAGCAGCCGCGCCGCCGCAGTGCGGCGCGCCCACGAGGTCGGTCTGCTGAGGCGGCCGCCCACGCCCGGCCGGACGGATCACCAGGCAGATCACCAGCAGGATCACCACATGTGGTGACGACCGCTCACCTGCTCGGTTCCTACGGTCCCCGTCACACTCGGGCGACCGCCCGGGCACCGGACAGGAGCCGACCATGACCGTCACCACCCCCGCCCTCTTCCGGGCCGCCGCCGTCGCCGCTGGTGCCTCGGGCGTCCTCTTCGTCGCCGTGCAGGTCGCCCACCCCCACATGGACGCCACGACGATCACCACGACCGAGCTCGTCGTGCGCAACAGCACCAAGGTGCTGATGGCCGTGCTCGCACTCGCGGGCGTCACCGGCCTCTACCTCCGGCAGGTCCGCGAGGCGGGCGTCCTCGGGCTCGTCGGGTACCTGCTCCTCTCGGCGGGCTACCTCGTGATCGGTGCCGTGGCCTTCGTCGCCGGGTACGTCCTGCCGGCCGTCGCCGGCAGCGCACCGGAGTACGTCGACGGCGTCCTCACCATCGCGACCGGCGGGACGACCTCCGCCGACACCGGCAGCTGGCCCGTGGTCAACGCGGTCCAGGGCGCGGGCTACCTCCTCGGCGGCCTCGTGTTCGGGATCGCGCAGGTGCGCGCCCGCGTCCTCGCCCGTTGGGCCGCGTGGCTCCTCGTCGCGGCGACGGTCGCGACGCTGGCGGTGCCCGTCCTGCCCCATGCCCTCGACCGCGCCCTCGCCGTCCCGGCCGGCGCGGCCCTCCTCGGACTCGGCTGGTCGCTGTGGCGGTCGACCCGTTCCGCAGCCGCTCCGGTCGACCCGGCCGTCCTGGTCCGCGGCGGGCGCGTCGCGGGCCCACGATGAGCGTCCGACCCGCCGCTCGCCCGGTCCGCTCCGAGATGAGACCCGCCGTGGACGGCTCGTCGCCGCACGTCCGGATCCGGGTCACCGGTCGGCTCGACGCGCCCTGGGCCTCGTGCTTCGACGGTCTCGACGTGCACCACGACCCGGACGGCTCGACGGTCCTGTCCGGCACCCTCGTCGACCAGGCGGCGCTCCACGGGCTGCTGGGGCGGCTCCGCGACACCGGCGCGACCGTCGCCGGGCTCCGCGTCGGAACCGCTGCACCACCCCAGCCGCCGCACGGCGCGGTCGCCCAGCGGCGGTCCTGCCAGGATCCGACCGTGTCACGCCCCCTCGACGGCATCGTCTGGCCCGTGCGCACCCTCCGGCTGGAGCTGCGCCCCGCGGCGCCCCGCGACGTGGCGGCGACCTGGCGGTACCGGCGGCTCGACGAGGTGACCCGCTGGATCACGCGGGCGCCCCTGGACCGGGAGTCCTACG
Organism: Aquipuribacter nitratireducens; assembly: GCF_037860835.1. Lineage (NCBI taxonomy): Bacteria > Bacillati > Actinomycetota > Actinomycetes > Micrococcales > Intrasporangiaceae > Aquipuribacter > Aquipuribacter nitratireducens. The sequence continues at coordinate 457,853 of NZ_JBBEOG010000003.1, forward strand.
CACGCGACTTCGTCGACCCGCAGCGGCTCGCCGCCACGATCGTCGTGTCGGCGGGCGCTCAGGTCGTGGGCGACCTCATGCTGCGCGTCGAGGACGCCTGGGCGCAGGCGGAGGTCGCCGCGGCCGCCAGGGGAGTCCAGGCCGAGCTGGGCTGGGTGCTGGATCCCGCAGTCCGCGGCCGCGGGTACGCGACGGAGGCGGTCGAGGCCGTGCTGCGCGTGTGCTTCGAGGAGCTCGGGCTGCGCCGGGTGCACGCCCGGTGCTTCGCGGCGAACGACGCCTCGTGGCGGCTCATGGAGCGCGTCGGGATGCGACGGGAGAGCCACACGGTGCAGGAGTCGCTCCACCGTTCGGGCCAGTGGTACGACGGTGTCGGGTACGGCATGCTCGCCGGGGAGTGGCGGGGCGCGCGAGGCAGGGCGCAGCCGGGCGGGCGACCGTAGGGTCTCGGGATGACGTCCACCGCGGAGCGTCCCTGGCTCGCCGCCTACGCGGAGGGGGTCCCCGCCGACGTCGACGTGCCGGACGTGCCGCTCGACGACCTGCTGCGGCGGGCCGCCGAGCGCTACGGCGACCAGGTCGCCCTCGACTTCTTCGGCGCGACGACGACGTGGACGGCGCTCCTCGACGAGGTCGCCGCGGCCGCCGCCGGTCTCCGCGACCTCGGCGTCGGGCCCGGTGACCGCGTCGCGCTCGTGCTGCCGAACTGCCCGCAGCACGTCGTCGCCTTCTACGCGGTGCTGCGGCTCGGCGCGGTCGTCGTCGAGCACAACCCGCTCTACACGGCCGGCGAGCTGCACCAGCAGCTCGCCGACTCCGGAGCGGGCACCGCCGTCGTCTGGGACCGCGTCGCCGGCGCCGTGCGGGAGGCGGGTGAGGGCACGTCGCTGCGGCGGGTCGTCGCCGTCGACCTCACCCGCGCCCTGCCGTGGACCCGCCGCCTCGCCCTCCGCCTCCCCCTGCCGCGGGCACGGGCCACCCGCCAGGCCATGACGGGCCCGGCGCCCGGCGCGCTGCGCTGGGACGACCTGCTGCGCGACTCGACGCCACTCGACGCCGGGACACCGAGTCCGGCGTCCGGTGACACCGCGCTGCTGCAGTACACGGGCGGGACGACCGGCACCCCGAAGGGAGCGGTCCTCACGCACCGCACCCTGCTCGCCAACGCCCTGCAGGGCCGGGCGTGGGTGCCCGGCCTGCGCGAGGGCGAGGAGACGATCTACGCGGTCCTCCCCCTGTTCCACGCCTACGGGCTCACGCTGTGCCTCACGTTCGCCGTCCACATCGGCGCGACGCTCATCCTGTTCCCCCGCTTCGACGCAGACCAGGTCCTCGACGCCGTCGGACGACGCGCCCCCACCTTCCTGCCCGCCGTGCCCCCGGTGTACGAGCGGCTCGCCGAGCGCGCCGCGGAGCGCGGCGTCGACCTGTCGTCCGTGCGCTACGGCATCTCCGGCGCCATGGCCCTGCCGACCGCGACGGCCGAGCGGTGGGAACGGCTCACCGGCGGGCTGCTCGTCGAGGGGTACGGCATGACGGAGACCTCTCCCGTGACCCTCGGCAACCCGGTGTCGCAGGCGCGCCGACCCGGCACGATCGGCGTGCCGTTCCGCTCCACCGACATCCGGGTCGTCGACCGGGAGGACCCCTCCCGTGACCTCCCTCCCGGCGAGGCCGGAGAGCTGCTCGTCCGGGGCCCGCAGGTCTTCTCCGGCTACTGGCGTCGACCGGAGGAGACCGCGCGCGTCCTCCTCGACGGCGGCTGGCTGCGCACCGGGGACGTCGTCACGTGCTCCGACGACGGCTTCGTCACCGTCGTCGACCGGACCAAGGAGCTCATCATCACCGGGGGCTTCAACGTCTGCCCCTCCGAGGTCGAGGCCGCTGCGAGGGCGGTCCCCGGCGTCGCCGACGCCGCCGCGGTCGGGCTGCCGGGCCCGGACGGCGGTGAGCAGGTGGTGCTCGCCGTTGTCGCCGACGACGGCGTGGACCTCGACCCCGACGCGGTACGGGTGGGCTGCCGCGAGCGGCTCGCCGGCTACAAGGTGCCGCGACGCGTCGTCGTCGGCGAGGACCTCCCCCGCTCGCAGATCGGGAAGGTGCTCCGCCGGGAGGTCTGCGACCGGCTGCTCGCCGACGACTGACGCGTCACTCCCGACGACGGCGGCGCACGGCCAGCGGGACAGGACCCGCGGGACGCAGGACGATCCCGACGTCCGTGGCGACCGACGTCTCCTCGGTCGTCCACTCGACGCGCTGCAGCAGCGTCGCGAGCCCGAGCACCGCCTCCATGAGGGCGAGGTGCATCCCGACGCACGCGTGCGCGCCCGCGCCGAACGGGAACCACGCCCACCGGTGCCCACCCGGCAGCGGGTCGGCGAAGCGCCCGGGGTCGAAACGCTGCGGCTCCGGCCACCAGCGGGCGGAGCGCTGGGTGGCGTACGGCGACAGCAGCACCGTCGCCCCGGCGGGGATCCGGTGACCCAGCACCTCGTCCTCCACCGGAGCGACCCGGGCCGTCGACGGTGCCGACGGCCACAGGCGCAGCACCTCCCGGACCACGTGGTCGGTCCCCACGAGCCCCGGCAGGTCGGCCGCGGTCGGGGGACGGTCGCCGGCGACGGCGTCCACCTCGGCGCGCAGCGCCTCCTGGAGCACGGGGTCGACGGCGAGCCGGTGGAGCGCGATGGCGAGCGTCGTCGCCGTCGTCTCGTGGCCGGCGAACAGGAACGTCATGACCTGGTCGGCGACCTCGGCGTCGTCGAGCTCGCCGGTGCGCAGCAGCAGCCCCACGAGGTCGTCGCCCTCAGCTGCCGCACGGCGGCGCCGCACGAGCTCGGCGACGAGGCGTTCGTTCTCCTCCACGGCCGCGGCCATGCGCCGGTTCGTCGGGGTCGGCACGGCGAACGGGAGACGGTGGGCGGCGAGCCCGCGACGCATGATCGACCGGTTGAGGGCGGGCACCGTCGAGCGGACGACGGGCAGCGCGAACTCGACGTCGGCGCCGACGAGGACCCGCCCGATGAAGCGGACGGTGAAGTCGACCATGTCGTCGCGCGCGCCGACGGTCTCCCCGGCGTCCGCGGCCGCCGCCCACCGGTCGGCGACCCGGGTCATCTCCGTCACCGCCATGGGGGCGTAGGAGCCGAGCACGCGCCGCCGCGTCAGTGCCGGGGCGAGCACCCGCCGCTGCCGCTTCCAGCGCTCCCCCTCGCTCGTGAAGAGACCGTCGCCCAGCGCGCGGCGCAGCTCCTGGTACATCGGCGACTGCTTCGTGAGCCGGTGGGGGTCCGCCACGAGCACCCGTTCGACGCCGTCGGGGTGGAAGACCCCGTGCAGCACCTGCCGCCAGCCGGGCGGGCCGACGTCGATGCGGACGACAGGACCCACCCGCTCGGCCGCCGTCAGCGTCCCCAGCGGGTCGCGGCGGAGCGTGAGGGCGGATCCGATCACCGGGTGGCCGGCGACCCGGGGGGTCGGCACCCGCGGGACGTGGCCAGGTGGGACGTGCGCAGGTGCTGACGTGGACGGCATGGCGACCCCCTCCCGGTCGAGCCGGACCAGGATGCTCCTCGGCACCCTCCGGCGTCACTCCTCCGGGGCAGGGACGTCCTCCTCCAGGAGGACGCGTGACCCTGCTCGAGGACGAGGACGGCGCGCCGGTGGCGCCGTAACGTCCGCGCCGGGCCCGAGCGGGTCCGCTGCCTCGACCAAGGAGACGACCGTGACCCCGACACTGACGAGGTTCCTCGTGATCGCCGGAGGCTGGGCGACGATCGTGGGGCTGGGGCTGTGGTGGGCCGACGTGTCGCTCGACTCGGTCCCGGGTGTCCTCGCCCTCGCGCTGCTCTACATGCCGTCGCCGTTCGTCGCGGCGCTCGTCGCCGAGCGCGGGCTCGTCCGCGAGCGCTTCCGGCTGCCGCACGGCGGCTGGCGCGCCGTCGTCGTGTTCCTCCTCGCGCCCGCGGTCCTCGTCGTCACGTTCGTGGGACTGCTGCTCGTCCTCACCGCGGCCGCCGACCTCGTGGGGGTCGACGCCGTCGGCTCCGTCGCGACGACCGGGGAGGAGATGGTCGCCGGCGCCGCCGCCCTCCTCGGCGAGGCCGCCGTCGCCGCGGCCGGACCACCTCCGCCGTTCGCCGTCCTGCTGCTCGCGGGCGTCTGGGGCGCCCTCGTCGCGGGCTGGACCGTCAACGGGCTCGTCGCCATGGGCGAGGAGTACGGCTGGCGCGGCCTCATGTGGGAGCAGCTGCGGCACCTCGGCCCGGTCCGGGCCAACCTCGCCATCGGCGCGGCATGGGGCCTGTGGCACGCACCGGTGGTCCTGCAGGGCTACAACTACCCGGGGTACCCGGTCGCGGGCGTGGCCGCCATGGTCCTGTTCTGCGTCGCCCTGTCCCTGTGCCTCACCGCGCTCCGCGAGCTCACCGGCAGCGTCCTGCCGGTCGCCGCGGCGCACGGGATGGTGAACGCCCTCGCTCCCCTCGTCCTCCTCGTCACCCCGGGCGCCCACCCCGTCCTGGCAGGGCCGCTGGGCCTCGTCGGCTCCGCGGTGCTGCTGGCCCTCGGCGCCGTGTCGTGGGCGCTCGTGCGCCGCCGCGCGGACCGTGCGGTGGAGGCCCCGGTTACCGGCTGGTAACCTACGGTCTCGAAGGTTACCGACCGGTACCCGGCGAGGAGCAGCGTGAGCACGACGACGTCCCCACCGCGACCCACTCCCCACGAGCCGGACGCGCCGGAGGAGCGGACGGCGTCCAGCGCGCCGGACGCCCCGGCGGCACCGGCCCTACGCGGGCCGCGCGCCGAGGCGCTCCGGGAGGCGCTCGACGGTGACCGCCACGCCCTGCGGGAGCGGCTGCGACGGGAGCTCGACGCCGACTGGTTCGCCCCCCGTCTGCACACGGACGACGAGGCCCACCGGGTCCACACCCTCGACGGGCTGCGCCGGTTGGCCGCGCTCGGCCACCAGAGACTGGGGTTCGACGCCCGGCACGGTGGCCACGACGACATCGACGGCTCGGTCGTCGTCTACGAGATGCTCGGCCTCGGCGACCTCTCGCTCATGGTGAAGGCAGGGGTCCAGTGGGGCCTGTTCGGTGGCGCCGTCCAGGCGCTCGGCACGACCCGCCACCACGAGGAGCTCCTCCGGGCGCTCATGGACCTCGAGGTCCTCGGCTGCTTCGCGATGACGGAGGTGGGTCACGGCTCCGACGTCCAGGGCCTGCGGACCACCGCGACGTACGACCCCTCGACCGAGGAGTTCGTCGTCCACACCCCGGACGCCGACGCGGAGAAGACGTACATCGGCAACGCGGCACGCGACGGCCACCTCGCCGTCGTGTTCGCCCAGCTGGAGACCGCCGGTGAGCGCCACGGCGTCCACGCGCTCCTCGTCCCGCTTCGGGACCGCGACGGATCCGTCGTCCCCGGTGTCCGCATCACCGACAACGGGCACAAGGCCGGCCTCAACGGCGTCGACAACGGTCGCATCGCCTTCGACCACGTCCGGGTCCCCCGTACCGCGCTGCTCGACCGCTTCGCGGACGTCGCCGGCGACGGCACCTACTCCAGCGACATCGAGTCGTCCGCAGCCCGGTTCTTCACCACGATCGGGGCGCTGGTCAAGGGACGCATCACGATCGGCGGCGCGGCCGCCACCGCGACGAAGGTCGCGCTCGTCATCGCGCTGCGGCGAGCCGAGGAGCGGGCCCAGTTCCGCCGCCCCGACGGCGAGGAGGTGGTCCTGCTCGACTACCTCGCCCACCAGCGGCGGCTGCTGCCCGCCCTCGCCCGCACGTACGCCCTGTCCTTCGCGCAGTCCGAGCTCGTCGCGGGCCTCGCCGGCACCACCGCCGCCACCCGCCTGCCGGAGCACGAGCAGCGCAGGCTCGAGGTGCACGCGGCCGGGCTCAAGGCCGCCACGACGTGGCACGCCACCACGACGATCCAGGCGTGCCGCGAGGCGTGCGGCGGCGCCGGCTACATGGCGGAGAGCCGGCTGCCGGGGCTGCGGGCCGACACCGACGTGTTCACGACCTTCGAGGGCGACAACACCGTGCTCCTGCAGCTCGTGGCCAAGGGCCTCCTCGCCGCCTACAAGGACCGGGTGGAGGACCTCGACACCCTCGGGCTCGCCCGCACCGTGGTGAGCGGTCTGTTCGACCGGGCCCGGCACGTGCTGCCGCAGCCGGGCCGCGAGCCGGACGTCACCGACCGGGCGCAGCAGCTCGCGCTGCTGGTCGACCGGGAGCGCCACGTCGTGGAGGGCCTCGCCCGCCGCGTGCGCCACGCCCGCTCCGGCGACGGCGACGCGTTCGAGGCGACGAACGCCGCGCAGCCGCACATGCTCGCCGCGGCCCGCGCCCACCTCGACCGGGTCCAGCTCGAGGCCTTCGTCACGGGGATCGAGCGCTGCGAGGACGCTGCCGCGGCGGCCGTCCTCGAGCAGGTCTGCGACCTGTTCGCCCTCTCCCTGCTCGAGCAGGAGAAGGCGTGGTTCCTCGAGCACGGTCGCATGAGCGGGGCGACGGCCCGGCAGCTCACGCGGCTCGTCGACGAGGCGTGCGGCGCGCTGCGTCCGCACGCGCGGGAGCTCGTCGACGCCTTCGGGGTGCCCGGTCGCCTGCTGCAGGTGGCCGGCGAGGACGCCTGACCGGTCGTGGGGGTCCGCGTCAGGCGCCGAGGGGGACGCTGCCGCCCGCGGTGACGCGGGTGACCGCCACCGACCCGCCCGCGGCACGTGCGACGACCCACGCCGCCCCGGTGCCGACCACCCGGGCGTCCCCGTCGACGACCTGGACGGCCGTCCCCTCGTCGACGGCCACGCAGGACCGCGCTCGCCCGGACGCCACCGCGGCGACCGCGCGACCGAGCGTCCCCCACGTGCTCGCGTGGACGTCGAACGAGCCCGGCACCAGCCCGAGGCCCGCGACGACGCCCACCTCGTCGAGGTCCTCGCCCGCGTCCTCGGGGCAGACCGGGACGCCGTCGACGCGCCAGCCGCCGACGAGGGCGTGCTCACCGGCGACCGCGGTGCCGGCCGAGAAGCCGGCGTACGGCCGGTCCCGCGCCGCCAGCCACGCCCGCAGCTCCCCGGCCGCGGGCACCAGTGCGTCGGCGTAGGCGGGTGTCAGCCCCCCGCACACGAGGAGCGCGTCCGCGTCGCCGAGGTCGGCGACGTCGAGGAGCCCCCCGGGCGGGACGAGGACCGGGACCGGCTCACAGCGCGCGGTGTCCAGCAGCACCCGCTCCCAGCGCCGGAACTGCTCGTGGCCGTCGCCCTCGTCGAGCACGACGCACGCGACCCGCGCGCCGGAGCCGGCCACGTCGAGGAGCGGCCCGTAGACGCCGGGTCGGGCGGCGTCGTCCCACCCGCCTCCGATCAGCTGGACGAGCACGGTGACCTCCGGGTGTCGGGTGCGCGGCGGACGCAGTCTGCCCCGCGCCGAGGGGCAGGTGTCGGAGGCCGCGCCTAGCGTTCGGTGCATGACCGACGCGACACCTGACGGACCTGACGGAGCTGCCACCCCGGACCCCGGCACGAGCGCCGAGAAGCCGGTCGAGCAGTGGGCCACGGGCGGTGAGCCCGCGACCGGCCCCCAGCTCAGCTACCTCTCCACCCTCGCGCGCGAGGCCGGGCGGGACGTGCCCGAGGGCCTCACCAAGGCGGAGGCCTCGGAGCTCATCGACGAGCTCCAGGGCAGCACCGGGCGCGGCGGGCAGGGGTGAGCAGGCCGTGAGGGACGAGGACGTCCTCGCCGAGATCGGCCGGATCGTCCGCGCGGAGCACGAGGCCCGTGAGGCGGCGCAACGGGACGAGCTGACACCGGAGCAGGAGCAGGCGGAGGTCGAGCGGCTCGAGGTCGCCCTCGACCGCTGCTGGGACCTGCTGCGGCAGCGTCGCGCCCGGCGTGCCGCCGGGGAGGACCCCGACGACGCGGAGGCCCGCCCGGAGCAGGTCGTCGAGCGCTACCGCCAGTAGCACGGGGCGTGTGGGGACCCTCAACCCTGGTGGGGGGCGCGGGCGACGCGGGCCCCGGCGAGACCCTGCCCGAGCTGGTGCAGACCCGCCCGGCCGGCACCCCGCTCGACGACCTGCGCCACCTCCGGCACGAGCCGGCGCAGCACGTCGGCGAGGGTGACGACCCCGGCGAAGCCCCCGTCGTCCACGACGACCGCCAGGTGCGTGCTGGTGTCCCGCATCGTCGCCAGCGCCTCGTGCACGGGGGTGTCGGCGGCGATCTCCAGCGGCGCCCGCACGAGGCCCTCCACCCCGGCGTCGGGCGGCAGCGCGAGGGTGTCCCGGACGTGGATCACACCGGTGACCGCGTCGCCGTCCCGCACGAGGATCCGCAGGTGGCTCGAGCGTCGGCTCGCCTCCTGCACCTCGGCGACCCGTGCGCCGGATCCGACGGAGGTGGGCCGGGCGTCCGGGCGCACGAGGTCGCGCACGAGCAGGTCCTGCAGCTCCAGGGCCCCCCGCAGCTGGTCGGAGTAGGAGGGGTCGAGGACGCCGACGTTGGCCGAGTGCTCGACGAGCTGGCGCAACGAGTCCGGGGTGTGCCCGGTCGCGACCATGGCGGCCGGTTCGACCCCGACCCGGCGCACGCACCAGTTGGCGGCGTCGTTGAGGGCCGTGAGCAGGGGGCGCGTCAGCCACATGAACGCCCGCATCGGCAGGCTGAGGAGGATGGCCGAGCGCTCGGGGTGTGCGATCGCCCACGACTTCGGCGCCATCTCCCCCACGACGAGGTGGAGGAACGTCACGACGACGAGCGCGAGGGCGAAGCCTGCGACGTCGGCGAGCCACGGCGGGGCGCCCCACCCCTCGATGAGGGGGGTGAGCGAGTACTGGACCGCGGGCTTCGTGATGGCGCCGAGGGCGAGCGCGCAGACGGTGATCCCCAGCTGCGAGCCGGCGAGGAGCACGGTGAGCTCCGCGGAGGAGCGCAGGGCCGCCCGGGCCGCGGCGCTCTCGGGAGCCGCGTCCTCCAGGCGGTGGCGCTTGGCGGCGAGCAGGGCGAACTCGACCGCGACGAAGAACGCGCTCGCGGCGATGATGAGGACGGTCGCGACGGCGACGACGGCCGGGTTGCTCACCGGTCCTCCTCTCCCTCGACGTCGTCGGTGCCCGCCGCGTCGTCACCCACGGGCTCCGGCTCGACGAGGTCGAGACGGACCGACGAGGGCACGCGGTGCTCGACCTCGACGACCTCCGCCCGCAGCAGCCGCGGCGGCACCACGTCGCCGTGGACGAGCTCGCCCGGGTCCTCCGGCAGCGGGAGCTCGACGACCTCGCCGGGCTCCGGCAGCGACCCGGTCGCGGCGATGACGAGGCCCGCGAGCGTCTCGTAGTCCCCTCGCGGCAGGTCGGTGCCGAGCAGGCGCTCGACCTCGTCGACGTGGGCGTCGCCGTCGACGAGCCAGCCGCCCTCCGCGGTCTCCTCCGCGCTCGGCGGCTCCTCCTCGTCGTGCTCGTCCGTGATCTCCCCGACGAGCTCCTCCGCGAGGTCCTCGAGGGTGAGGACCCCCGCGAACCCGCCGTACTCGTCGACGACGCACGCGAGCTGGTTGCGTGTCGTCCCCAGCTCGTGGGCGGCGGCGGGCAACGTCATGAGGGTCGGCACCACGAGCGCGGGCCGCATGAGGTCGCCGGCCGTGAGGTGCGCCCGGTCGGTCTCGAGGACGTCGTCGAGGTGGACGACACCCAGCACGTCGCCGTCCGCGTCGAGGACCGGGTAGCGGGAGTGCCCCGCGGCCATGCGCACGCGCAGGTCGTGAAGGGTCTCCTGCGGTCCGACCGCGTCGACGCGAAGGCGGGGGATCATCGCGTGCTCGACGTCGCGACGGGGGAAGTCGAGGACGCGGTCGAGGAGCATCGACAGCTCGACCGGGAGGTCACCGGTCTCGCGGGACTCCTGCACGATGTGCTCGAGGTCCCGCGCGGTCGCGGAGTGCTCGACGTCGTGCACGGGCTCGATGCGCAGCAGGCGCAGCAGGAGGTTCGACGCCTGGTCGAACACCCAGATGAGCCAGCCGAAGACCGCGAGGTAGACCGCGGTCGAGCGCGACAGCCACCGAGCGACCGGCTCGGGCCGGGCGATCGCGAGGTTCTTGGGGAACAGCTCGCCGAAGAGCATCTGGATGACCGTCGACACGAGCAGCGCGAGCACGGTCCCGACCGCGACCCCGACACCGGGCGGCACACCGACGCCACCGAGCACGGTGCCGAGGGACTGCCCGATGAGCGGTTCGGCGACGTAGCCCACGAGCAGCGCGGTCACGGTGATGCCGAGCTGCGCACCGCTCAGCATGAACGACGTGCGGCGGGTGATCGTGAGGGTCCGCCGGGCGGTGGCGTCCCCGGCGGCCGCCTGGGCGGCGAGCGCCGAGCGGTCGACCGCGACGTACGCGAACTCCTGGGCGACGAAGTAGCCGGTCGCGGCGGTGATGAGCAGGACGACGAGGAGGCCGACAAGGAGCGAGAGCACCACGTCCATCAGGTGCGCTCCCACCCCTCCGGCCCGCCGTGACGGGCGCCGGTGCGGTCACCGACGCGGTCACGGCGCCTGGGATGTGACTCGGGGTCCATGACCGCACAGCATACGGAGCCCGCGCCCGGCTCTCAGCCGAGCAGCGTCGCCGCGTGGTCGGGCACCTTCCGCTGCTGCTCCATGGGGGGACGGCGGTAGCCGGTGGGCTCCGGGCGCGGCGGGATGACGAGGTGGGGCGGCTCCACCGGCTCGACCGGGAGGCTGTCGAGCAGGTGGTGGATCATGTTGAGGCGCGCGCGGCGCTTGTCGTCGCTGTCGACGACCCACCACGGCGCCTCGGGGATGTCGGTGTGGACGAGCATCGTGTCCTTCGCCCGGGAGTACTCCTCCCAGCGCGTGATGGACTCCACGTCCGTGGTCGACAGCTTCCACCGCCGCATCGGGTCGTCGAGCCTCGACCGGAACCGCGCCTCCTGCTCCTCGTCGCTCACGGAGAACCAGTACTTGCGCAGGAGTATCCCGTCCTCCACGAGCATCCGCTCGACGATCGGGCACTGGTGGAGGAAGCGATGGTACTCCGCGTCGGAGCAGTAGCCCATGACGCGCTCGACGCCCGCGCGGTTGTACCAGGACCGGTCGAACAGCACGATCTCCCCGGCGGTCGGCAGGTGCGCGACGTAGCGCTGGAAGTACCACTGGCTGCGCTCGCGGTCCGACGGCGCGGGCAGCGCCACCACCCGGGCGACGCGCGGGTTGAGGTACTGGGTGACCCGGGTGATCGTGCTGCCCTTGCCCGCGGCGTCCCTCCCCTCGAAGACGACGACGAGGCGCTTGCCGGTCGCGCGGACCCACTCCTGCATCTCGACGAGACGTCCCTGGAGCCGGAAGAGCTCCTTCTCGTACCGCTTCTTCGGCAGCCGCGCCGCCCCCGCCGCCGTCGTCCGTCCCGAGCCCATGCCTGAGGCTACCGAGCGCCGACGGCGACGGGGCCGACCTCAGGCGCGCTCCACCTCGACGCGTCGCGGTGTCCGGCTGGGGCTCGGTGCGGGCATGCGCACCTCGAGGATGCCGTCGCGGTAGCTCGCCGAGACGACGTCCGCGGAGGACCCGCGCGGCAGCGGCACCCGGCGCACGAAGGTCCCGTACCGGAACTCGCTGCGACGGGTGCGGTTGTCGCGCTCCTCGTGCCGCTCCTCCCGCTGCGCGCGGATCGACAGCATCCCGTCGTCGACGGTGACCTCCACGTCGTTCTCCGGGTCGATGCCGGGCAGCTCGGCGCGGATGACGAGCAGGCCGTTGTCGAGCATCTCCTCGACCCGGATGCCGCCGGTCGCGCCCTCGCCCGACGTCGCGTCACCGGTGATCGCCGTGTCGTCGAAGGGCCACATGTCGCCGAGGAAGGGGAAACCCGCCCACAGCCGGCGGGCGAGGTCCTGACCGGGTCGGGTGTCCTGCGGGGTCGTGGTGGTGTCCATGGTCGTGCTCCTCCGGTCGCCTCGTCGCGGCGCCCGCGAGGCGCGGACGCCCACGACGATCCTCCGCCCGGCGGGGGCGGCGCGGGCAGGGACGAACGTCCCGGCCGGGGCTACGGTCGACGTCGTGCCCGTCCACGTCACCGGCCCGCCTCCCTTCGTCGCGGCGACGGACCTGTCCGGCCTGCAGCCGGTCCTCGTCGACGTCCGCTGGTACCTCGACGGGCGCTCCGGGCGCGACGCCTACCTCTCCGGGCACCTGCCGGGCGCGGTGTTCGTCGACCTCGACCGGCACCTCGCGGGACCGGGGGCACCGACCGAGGGCCGGCACCCGCTGCCGAGCCCCGCCCGGTTCGCGGGCGGCCTCGCCGAGGCGGGGATCGACGACGACGACACGGTCGTCGCCTACGACGACGCGGGCGGGACGGTCGCGGCGCGGCTCGTGTGGCTGCTGCGTGCCACCGGTCGGCGCGCGGCCGTCCTCGACGGCGGCCTGCAGGCGTGGCCCGGCCCGCTCGAGACCGGCGAGGTCCACCGCCCTCGCACGTCGCCGCAGGTGCGACCGTGGCCGCAGGACCTCCTCGCCTCGACCGCCGAGGTCGCCGACCTCGGCGCCGGCGGGCGGCCGGTGCTCCTGGACGCCCGCGCCCCGGCCCGCTACCGGGGCGAGAGCGAGCCGGTCGACCCCCGTGCGGGCCACGTGCCGGGCGCACGGAACCTGCCGGCCACCGACGCCCTCGACGACGACGGTCGCCTCCGTCCCGTCGAGCAGCTGCGTGCGGCCATGACGGCCGTCGGCGCCGGCCCGGGCACCCCGGTCGTCGCCTCGTGCGGCTCCGGTGTGACGGCGTGCTTCACGCTCCTCGTCCGCGAGCAGGCCGGGCTCCCACCGGGGCGGCTGTGGCCGGCCTCGTTCTCGGGCTGGTCGCGGGACCCGGACCGCACGGTCGTCACCGGCGCCGCCCCGCACTGACCACCGCACCGACCACCGCCTCGCCGCGCGTCCGGCGCTGCACCTCGCCCGCCGTGCCGACGACCTCCCGCGCCAGCACGGACCTGGCCGCGGGGTCGACCTCCGCGGCCGGGAACGTGAGCGCGACCGCCGCGACGGGGTGGTCGGCGGCGTCGAGGACCGGGGCGGCGACGGAGGCGAACCCGGGCGTCACCTCGCCGTCCTCCTCCGCCCACCCCTGCGCGCGCACCGCGACGAGCAGCGCCCGCAGCGCGGACAGCGTCGTGGGGCCGGCGCCGTGGCGGGTGACGAAGTCGCCGTCGGGGAACAGGGCGCGCACGTGCGCGGCGGGCAGGGCCGCGAGCACGGCGCGCCCGGTCGCGGTGAGGTGCGCCGGCAGCCGCACGCCGACGTCGCTCACGAGGGGGGCGCGGCGCGGGGCGCGGTCCTCGATGACGTAGACGACCTCGTTCCCGTGGAGCACGGCGAGGTGCCCGGTGTGGCCTGTCGCGGTGACGAGGCGGTGCAGGGGTGCGCGCGCGAGCCGCTCGAGCGGGGCCTGGCGGGACCAGCCGTGGCCGAGCTCGTAGGCGGCGACGCCGAGGCCGTATCGCCGCTCCTCGGCGAGGTGGACGACGAAGCCCTGCCGGGCCAGCTCGGCGAGCAGGTGGTACGTCGTGGAGCGAGGCAGACCGGTACCGCGCGCGATGGCGGCGGCCGGGGCGGGCGCGGCCTGTGCGGCCAGCCACCGCAGCACGGACAGGACGTTCGCCGCCGCCGGGACCTGGCTCACGAGCCGCCTCCTGTCTGGGATACGAGACGATAGTGCTCGCCGTGCCCTCGCGCGGGGGCGCACGCACCCGCTGCCATGGAGGGGTGGAGGAGACGCTCGACGAGGTGGTCGTGGGACCGGGTCCGCTGAGCCCGGCGCAGGTCGTCGCGGTGGCCCGCGACGGGGTGCCGGTGCGGTTGTCCGCCGAGGCGGAGGCCGCGATGGCGCGCGGACGGGCCGTCGTCGACTCCCTCGCCTCCGACCCCGCGCCCCACTACGGGGTCTCCACCGGCTTCGGGGCCCTCGCCACCCGTCACATCCCCGCCGAGCGGCGCGCCCAGCTGCAGGCCTCCCTCGTGCGCTCCCACGCCGCCGGGACGGGTCCGGAGGTGGAGCCGGAGGTGGTGCGCGCCCTCGTGCTCCTGCGGCTCGCCACCCTCGCGACGGGGGCGACGGGGGCCCAGCCGGCGACCGCGCGCACGTACGCGGCCATGCTGAGCGCCGGGCTCACCCCGGTGGTCCGCGAGCACGGCTCCCTCGGCTGCTCCGGCGACCTCGCCCCGCTCGCCCACTGCGCGCTCGCCGCCGCCGGCGAGGGCGAGGTCCGCGACGCCGACGGCGTCCTCCACCCCGCCGGGGAGGCGCTCGCCGCGGCCGGGATCGCGCCCGTCGTGCTGCGGGAGAAGGAGGGCCTGGCCCTGCTCAACGGCACCGACGGGATGCTCGGGATGCTCCTGCTCGCGTGCGAGGACCTCACCGCGCTGCTCCGCACCGCGGACGTCACGGCGGCGCTGTCGGTGGAGGCGCTGCTCGGCAGCGACGCCGCCTTCGCCGCGGACGTCGTCGCGATGCGACCGCACCCTGGCACGCTCGACAGCGCCGACAACCTCCGCCGTCTCCTCGCCGGCTCCGCGGTGATGGCGAGCCACCGCACGCCGGAGTGCACGCGCGTGCAGGACGCGTACTCGCTGCGCTGCGCGCCGCAGGTGCACGGCGCCGCCCGGGACACCCTCGCCCACGCCCGGGCCGTCGCGGAGCGGGAGCTCGGCGCCGTCGTCGACAACCCCGTCCTGCTGCCCGACGGGCGGGTGGAGTCCAACGGCAGCTTCCACGGGGCGCCGCTGGGCTACGTCCTCGACTTCCTCGCGATCGTGGTCGCCGACGTCGCGAGCATGAGCGAGCGGCGCACCGACCGCTTCCTCGACGCCGCCCGCAGCCACGGGCTGCCACCCTTCCTCGCCGACGACCCGGGCGTCGACTCCGGGCTCATGATCGCCCAGTACACGCAGGCGGCGCTCGTGTCCGAGCTCAAGCGGCTCGCGGCACCGGCGTCCGTCGACTCCATCCCCTCCAGCGCCATGCAGGAGGACCACGTGTCGATGGGCTGGTCGGCCGCCCGCGACCTGCGCCGCGCGCTCGACGGCCTCACGCAGGTCCTCGCCGTCGAGCTCGTCGTGGCCTGCCGGGGGCTCGAGCTCCGCGCCCCGCTGCAGCCGGCCCCGGGCACCGCGGCCGTGCTGCGCGGCCTGCGCGAGGCGGTGCCGGGCCCCGGGCCCGACCGGTGGCTGTCGCCGGAGCTGCTCGCCGCCACCGACCACGTCCGGGCCCGCCGGCCCGTCGCCGACGCGGCGGCCGTCGTCGGCACCCTCCGCTGAGCCGCCCACGCCGTCCCGAAGGAGGACACCCATGACCGGTCCCCGTCCCGTCCGCGCCCCCCGCGGCAGCACCCTCACCGCCCGCAGCTGGCAGACCGAGGCGCCGCTGCGGATGCTCATGAACAACCTCGACCCGGAGGTCGCCGAACGCCCCGACGACCTCGTCGTGTACGGCGGCACCGGGCGCGCGGCGCGCAGCTGGGCGGCCTACGACGCCATCGTCCGCACCCTCACGACGCTCGAGGCGGACGAGACGCTCCTCGTGCAGTCCGGCAGCCCCGTCGGGGTCGTCCGCACCCACGAGTGGGCGCCGCGCGTGCTCATCGCGAACAGCAACCTCGTGCCCGACTGGGCGACGTGGCCGGAGTTCCGCCGCCTCGAGCAGCTCGGCCTCACGATGTACGGGCAGATGACGGCCGGCTCGTGGGTCTACATCGGCACGCAGGGCATCGTCCAGGGCACGTTCGAGACGTTCGCCGCCGTCGCCGACCAGCGGTTCGGCGGTTCCCTCGCCGGCACGCTGACGGTCACGGGCGGCTGCGGCGGCATGGGCGGCGCGCAACCGCTCGCCGTCACCCTCAACGGCGGCGTCTGCCTCGTCGTCGACGTCGACCCCGCGCGGCTGCACCGTCGGGTCCAGCACCGCTACCTCGACGAGGTCGCCGCCGACCTCGACGCCGCGGTCGCGCGGTGCCTCGCCGCGCGGGCCGAGCGCCGGGCGCTGTCGGTCGGGCTCGTCGGCAACTGCGCCGACGTGCTCCCGCAGCTGCTGCGGCGCGGCGTCGACGTCGACGTCGTCACCGACCAGACGAGCGCCCACGACCCCCTGTCGTACCTGCCGAGCGGCGTCGCGCTCGAGGACTGGCACGACTACGCCGCGGCGAAGCCGGAGGAGTTCACCGACCGGGCGAGGGAGTCCATGGCACGCCACGTCGAGGCGATGGTCGCCTTCCAGGACGCCGGCGCGGAGGTCTTCGACTACGGCAACTCGATCCGGTCCGAGGCGCGCCTCGGCGGCTGCGAGCGGGCGTTCGAGGTCGCCGGGTTCGTGCCCCGCTACATCCGTCCGCTGTTCTGCCAGGGCAAGGGCCCGTTCCGGTGGGCGGCGCTGTCCGGGGACCCCGCCGACGTCGCCGCGACCGACCGGGCCGTCGCGGAGCTGTTCCCCGACGACGAGCGCCTCCACCGCTGGCTCGAGGCGGCCTCCGAGCGGATCGCCTTCCAGGGCCTGCCCGCGCGGATCTGCTGGCTCGGGCTCGGCGAGCGCGCGGCCGCGGGCGAGCGCTTCAACGCCATGGTGGCGAGCGGGGAGCTCACCGCGCCGCTCGCGATCGGGCGGGACCACCTCGACTGCGGCAGCGTCGCCTCCCCCTACCGGGAGACCGAGGGCATGGCCGACGGGTCCGACGCCGTCGCGGACTGGCCCCTGCTCAACGCGCTCGTCAACGCCTCGAGCGGCGCCACGTGGGTGTCCCTGCACCACGGCGGCGGTGTCGGCATCGGTCGGTCCCTCCACGCTGGGCAGGTGAGCGTCGCCGACGGCACGCCGCTGGCGGCGCAGAAGCTGCAGCGCGTCCTCACGAACGACCCCCTCATGGGAGTGGTCCGCCACGTCGACGCCGGCTACCCGGAGGCCGACGCGACGGCCGCCGCGCACGGCGTGCGCGTGCCGCTGCGGGAGGGCGTGTGAGGCCGGCCCGACCGGACCGCAGCGGTTCAGGTCGTCCCGGGCGACGGGCTCAGGCGACCGGGTCGCTGACGTCCGCGACCCGCGCGCCGAGGGCCGCGATGGCGGCGTCGGCGTCGACGAGCAGCGCCACGCCGTGGGCGCCGGCACCCAGGGAGACCTCGCCGGCCCCGGCGAGGGCGGCGTCGGCGACGACGGGCCACGCGCGCGTGGCGCCGAACGGGGTGATCGTCCCCCGCTCGTACCCCGTCGCGTCACGGGCGGCCGCGGCGTCCGGCATCGACAGGCGGTTCACCCCGAGCAGCGCCCGCAGCCGCGGCCACGAGATCTCCCGGTCGCCGGGCACGAGCACGAGGAGGACGTCGTCGTCGCCGCGGCGCACGACGAGCGTCTTCACCACGGCAGCGGGAGCGACGCCGCGGGCCGCCGCCGCCTCGGCCAGCGACCGCACCGGGCCGTGGCGCACCACCCGGTACCGCAGGCCCAGCGCGTCGGCGGCGGCCACGGCCCTCTGCTCGCCCTCGGACGGCACGTCGCTCACGAGCGCCGAGGGTAGGCAACCGTGACCTTCCTCCGCACGTGGGACGCGCTCGCGCCGGTCGGCCGCGACACCGGGAGCGGCGGCTACACACGGCTCGCGTGGACCCCGGTGGACGCCGTCCTGCGCGAGTGGTTCGTCGGGGAGGCCTCGGCACGTGGCCTCGACGTCTGCCAGGACCGGGCGGGCAACCTGTGGGCGTGGTGGGGCGACCCGGACGCGGCCGCCCGCGCCGGGCAGCCCGGTGTGGTGCTCGGCTCCCACCTCGACTCGGTCCGCGACGGCGGCGCGTTCGACGGCCCCCTCGGGGTGGTGTCGGCCCTCGCGGCGCTGGATGCGCTCCGGGACCGCGGCGCCGCGCCGTCCCGCCCGGTGGGTGTCGTCGTCATGGCCGACGAGGAGGGCGCCCGCTTCGGTGTGGCGTGCGCGGGCTCCCGCCTCCTGACCGGGGCCCTCGACCCCGACCGGGCACGCGGGCTCCGTGACGACGACGGGACGACCCTCGCGGAGGCGTACCGCGCGGCCGGCCACGACCCGGCCTCGCTCGGGTCGGACCCGGCGGCCCTCGCCCGGGTCGGCGCGTTCGTCGAGCTCCACGTCGAGCAGGGCCGCGGTCTCGTCGACCTCGGACGTGCCGTCGGCGTCGGTACGGGCATCGACCCCCACGGGCGCTGGCGGGTGCGCCTCACGGGACGCGCGGACCACGCCGGCACCACCCGGCTCGACGACCGGGACGACGCACTCGTGCGTGCGGCGCGTCTCGTCCTGGACGCGCGCGGCGCCGCCGAGCGGCACGGCTGCGTGGCCACCGTCGGGCGGCTCGAGGTCCGCCCCGGCTCGGCGAACGCCGTCCCCGGCGCCGTCGAGGCGTGGCTCGACGCGCGGGGACCGGACGAGACGGCCGTCCGGGCCCTCGTCGCCGACGCCACCGGGGGCCTGCGTCCGGCCGACGGGGTCACGGAGGAGTCGTGGACGGCGGCCACGACGTTCGACCCGGCGCTGGCGCGGCGGCTCTCCGGCCTGCTCGGCGACGCACCGCTCCTCGGGACCGCCGCCGGTCACGACGCCGGCGTCCTCGCCGCCGCCGGGGTGCCCACCGCGATGCTGTTCGTCCGCAACCCGACCGGGGTCTCCCACTCCCCCGCCGAGCACGCCGAGGAGGCCGACTGCCTCGCGGGCGTCGCGGCGCTCACCGACGTGCTCGTCGACCTCGTCGCTCCTCGGGCGGCTGCCGGCACCGTCGCCGGGCGCGCGACGTGAGCGGCACCGTCCGGCGCTGGCACGCCGAGCACGCGTGGCTGCCCGACGGCTGTCGTGCGGACGTGCTCCTCGAGAGCGTCGACGGGCGCTTCACGCGCGTGGAGCCCGAGGTCGGCTCGCAGCCCGCGGCCGGGCCCGACGCCGAACGGCTCCGGGGCGTCGTGCTGCCCGGGCTCGCGGACGGGCACGGGCACGCGTTCCACCGGGCGCTGCGCGGGCGCACGCACCTCGTCGACGCCTCGGACCCGTGTCGGCCCGGGGACTTCTGGGCGTGGCGGCAGCGTGCGTACGACGTCGCCGCCGTCCTCGACCCGGACCTCTACCTCGACCTCGCCCGCGCGACGTACGCCGAGCTCGCCCTCGCCGGCGTCACGTGCGTCGGGGAGTTCCACTACCTCCACCACGACCCCACCGGGCGCCCCTACGCCGAGGCGGACGCCATGGGCGCGGCACTGCGGCAGGCGGCGGTCGATGCGGGGGTCCGCCTCACCCTGCTCGACACCTGCTACCTCGCCGGAGGGCTCGGCCCGGCCGGGCCCGAGCCCGTGGCCGGGGTCCAGCGTCGCTTCGCCGACGTCGACGTCGACGCGTGGGCGGCGCGCGTCGTCGAGGTGCCGACTACCGCGACGGCCCGGGTCGGGGCGGCGGCCCACTCGGTGCGGGCGGTGCCGCGTGAGGCGCTCGGCACGGTCGCGGCCGTCGCCGCCACCACGTCGGCGGGCGTGCTCCACGCCCACGTCGCGGAGCAGCCCGCGGAGGTGGCGGCGTGCCGCGCCGCGTACGGGGTGGGCCCGGTCGGCCTGCTGGCGGCGGGGGGCGCCCTGGGACCGCGCACGACGGTGGTGCACGCGACCCACCTGGACGCGGCAGACGTCGCGGCCCTCGGCGGCAGCGGCACCGGGGTGTGCCTGTGCCCGAGCACCGAGCGCGACCTCGCCGACGGTCCCGGCCACGCGCGTGCGCTCGCCGACGCCGGCAGCCCGCTGTCGGTGGGCGCCGACCAGCACGTGGCCGCCGACCTCCTCGGCGAGGCGCGCGGCGTCGAGGAGCACGAACGGCTCACGTCCGGTCGTCGCGGTCGCTTCGTCCCCCGGGACCTCCTCGCGATGGCCACCGCGCACGACCGGCTCGGCTGGCCGGAGGCGGGGCGGCTCGAGGTGGGCGCTCGCGCGGACCTCGTCGTGGTCCGCACCGACACTCCCCGGACCGCGGGCGGCGCCCCGGCGCAGGTCGTCATGGTGGCGACCGCCGCGGACGTCGACCGCGTGGTCGTCGACGGACACGACGTCGTCGTCGACGGGCAACACGTGCTCGGCGACGTCGGGCGCCTCCTGGTCGACGCGGTGGCCGCGGTCGACGACAGGCTGGGGTCGTGACCCGCGTCCCGGCGTCGCCCACGACGCTCCTCACCGGCGTCGGCGAGCTCGTGACGAACGACCAGACGCTCGGCGACGGCTCACCGCTCGGGCTCCTGCACGACGCGGCCCTCGTCGTCGCCGACGGGCGGGTCGCGTGGGTGGGTCCTGCCTCGGCCGCCCCGCCCGCGGACCGGCGCCGCGACCTCGGCGGCCGGGCGCTGCTGCCGGGCTTCGTCGACAGCCACACCCACCTCGTGTTCGCCGGGGACCGGTCGGCGGAGTTCGTCGCCCGCACGACGGGCGCACGCTACGACGGCGGCGGGATCGCCACGACGGTCACCGCGACGCGCGCCGCGGACGACGCGACGCTGCGGCGGCTGCTGGCGGCGCGGGTCGCCGAGGCGCGTCGGCAGGGCTCGACGACGCTGGAGGTGAAGTCCGGCTACGGCCTCGACGTCGCGCACGAGGCCCGGCTGCTGCGACTGGCCCGCGAGGTGACGGAGGAGACGACGTACCTCGGCGCCCACGTCGTGCCCGCCGGCGCCGACCACGACGACTACGTCGCGCTCGCGGCCGGGACGATGCTCGCGGCGTGCGCGCCGCACGCCCGGTGGGCCGACGTCTTCTGCGAGCCGGCGAGCGCTCACGCGTTCGACGCCGACGAGGCCCGGACGGTGCTGCTCGCCGCCGGCGCGGCCGGGCTCGGGCTGCGGGTGCACGGCAACCAGCTGGCGCCCGGGCCGGGGGTGCGCCTCGCGGTCGAGCTCCGGGCGGCGAGCGTCGACCACTGCACGTACCTCGACGCCGACGACGTCGACGCCCTCGCCGGGTCGGACACGGTCGCCACGCTGCTCCCCGGGGTCGAGTTCTCGACGGGGCACCCCTACCCGGACGCGCGGCGCCTCCTCGACGCGGGTGTCGTCGTCGCGCTCGCGACCGACTGCAACCCCGGCACGAGCAACACCTCGTCGGTGCCGTTCGTGGTGGCGCTCGCCGTGCGCGAGTGCGGTCTGACGCCGGCCGAGGCGGTGCACGCCGCGACCGCCGGGGCCGCCCGCGCGCTGCGTCGCGACGACGTGGGCGTCCTGCGGGTCGGGTCCTGCGCGCACCTCGCCGTGCTCGACGCGCCGTCGTACGTGCACCTCGCCTACCGGCCGGGCGTCCCGCTGGCCCGGGGCCTCGTGCTCTGACCCGCCGCGGCGCTCAGCGGGGCCGAAGGGAGTCGACGGAGGCGGCGAGCCCGACACCCCACGCGTGCGCCCGCTCGACCTCGCCGTCGCACAGGGGGCCCTGGACGTCCTCGACGTCGAAGCTCTCGGGACGTGCGGCGCGCCGGCACCCGAGCCGACGCAGCCGCCGGTCCGCGGCGCGGCCCGCGTGACCCGGCACCCGGGGCCGGCGCACGTGCGTGTCGAACGCCGCGGCCGCGACGTCGCAGCCCTCGGCTGCGGCCAGCCACTCCCGGACCCCCTGTCCGCGCGATACGAGGGGACGCCCGCGGCCGGCGGCGTCGGCGCGGGTCTCGGGCCGGCTGAGACCGAGGGCGTGCGTGGGGGCGCCCACGACGAGGAGGTCGACCGCGCCCTCGCGGAGCGCGCCGGGGCTCGGGGCCCGCGACACCTCCACCGCCTCGACCGTGGCGCCGGCGTCGCGCAGGCCGTCCTTCACCGCCAGCGCGACCTGCTCGGTGCACCCGAACATCGACTCGTAGACCACCAGTGCGCGCACCCTGACCACCTCCGGGTCCATGGTCGCGCCCCGGCCCGGCCCTGCCGTGGGACGTTGGTCCTCAGGGCCCCCTCCGGCGCTCGAGCTGCTCGGCGGGCACCCACGCCTCCACGAGCGTCGCCTCGCCGCCGTCGTCGACGACGTACGCCACCCGCCCCTCCCACCCCTGGCTGCGGCGCCACTCGACGAGGAGCCCCGGGGCACGCGCCCCCGTCGGGTCGACGACCCAGCAGTGCCGCACCGGAGGCTGCTCCCGGGGACGCGGCGCCGAGCCGGGTGCCGGCGCCGCGGCTGCCGCACCCGTTCGCTCGGCGAGGGAGCGTGCCGACCCCGGAGGACGTCTGTCGAGGCCGCCGGACACCCCACCAGCATGGCACACCGGTCGTACACACGTTCGATCGTCGCGCGTCCGTGCCGAGCACTGCTCGGCCGTGGGCCGGGACGCGGCCGAGACGGTCGAGACGGGCGAGACGCCTCAGCCGGGCAGGAAGCTGAGCCGCACCTGGCGGTCCGGGTTGTCGGCGTTGGTGTCGACGAGGACGACGCTCTGCCACGTGCCGAGCTGCGGGCGGCCGTCGAGGACGGGCAGCGACAGCGACGGGGAGACGAACGCCGGCAGCACGTGGTCGCGGCCGTGCCCTGGCGAGCCGTGCCGGTGCTGCCAGCCGTCGTCGCGCGGCAGGAGGCGCTCGAGCGCGCGCTCGAGGTCGGGCTCGCTGCCGGCGCCCGTCTCGAGGAGCGCGACACCCGCCGTCGCGTGCGGCACGAAGACGTGGACCAGCCCGTCACCGGACCCGACGTCGTCGCCACCGGACCGGCAGAACCGGACGACGTCGTCGGTGAGGTCGGTGACGACCCGCGACCCCGTCCGCACGTGCAGCAGCTCGGACCTCATCGGCGACACGCTAGCGACCCGCTCCGGTCGCCTCACCCGGGCACGAGCCCGGGACTCAGTACCGGAACTGCGTGACGAGGTCCTTCACCCGCGCCGCGAGCGCGGCGAGGTCGCCCGCGGACTGCTGGGTCGAGGCCGCGCCCTCGGCGGTGCTCGTCGCGCTCCGCGAGATCGCGGCGGTCGTGTCCGCGATCCGTGCCGAGCCCGTGGCGACCTCGCCGACGTGCCGGCTGATCTCGGCGGTGGTCGCCGACTGCTCCTCGACGGCCGCCGCGATCGTCGTCTGGTTCTCGTCGATCTGCCGGATGACGTCCGCGATCCGCGAGATCGAGTCGTTGACCTGCTGGGTGAGGGCCTCGACGCCGTCGATCTTGGCGGTGATGTCGACGGTGGCGCGGGACGTCTCCTGGGCGAGCTCCTTCACCTCGGTGGCGACGACGGCGAAGCCCTTCCCCGCCTCGCCCGCCCGCGCGGACTCGATCGTCGCGTTGAGCGCGAGGAGGTTGGTCTGCTCGGCGATCGACGTGATGGTGCGGACGATCTCGCCGATCTCGGCGCTCGCGGCCATGAGGGCCCGCACCGCGCGAGAGGTGTCCTCCGCCGTGCCGACCGCCTCGGCGGCCACGTGGGCGGCCGAGGACGCCTGACCGGAGATCTCCGCGATGGACGCGCTCATCTGCTCGGTCGCCGCCGACATCGTCTGCACCGACCCCGACACCTCGTGGGCCG
Source organism: Aquipuribacter nitratireducens (assembly GCF_037860835.1). Classification (NCBI taxonomy): domain Bacteria; kingdom Bacillati; phylum Actinomycetota; class Actinomycetes; order Micrococcales; family Intrasporangiaceae; genus Aquipuribacter; species Aquipuribacter nitratireducens. Next base: position 481,392 of record NZ_JBBEOG010000003.1, read on the forward strand.
AGCCCGACACGAGGCCGGACTGAGTCGAGGTCTCCTCCGCGCTGGACCCGAGCTGCGTCGACACCGCCGACAGCTCCTCCGACGCCGCCGACAGCGTCGTCGCGGAGTCGGCGAGCGTCGACACCGCGCCGCGGACCCCACCGATCGCCTCGCGCAGGGCGCCGGCCATGACACCGACCTCGTCGCGCGTGCGGATGTCGACCTCGACGGTCAGGTCCCTGCGGGCGACGGCCTGCAGGGCCGCCACGACCTGCGCGAGCGGGCGGGTGATGGTGCGGGAGATGCCGAGGCTCGCGACGACGAGGACGACGGCTGCGACGAGGGTGACGGCCACGACAGTGACCTCGATCGAGCGGATCGTCGCGTCGAGGTCCGCCTGCACCTCGACCCGGTGGGAGTCGAGGAGGGCGACGACCTCGTCGATGTGGCCCTGCAGCGTCTGGGCCCGCTCCGCCTCCCGTCGGAGCACGTCGGCGGCCTCGGCCGACGCGGGGTCGAGCACGGCCAGCTCCCCCATCACCGCGTCGACGTCGGCGAGGTACGTGGAGTACTCCTCGTGGAGCGCCGCGACCGTCGCCGCGTCCTCGGCGCCGATGTCGTAGTCGTCGATCTCCGCCCACGTCGCCTCGGCGGCGGCCGCCGTGGCCGCGAGCTGGTCGGCCGCGTCGGCGCGCTGGGTGTCGTCCGTCGCGAGCAGCATCCCCCGCTGGGCCACCTGGACGTCGCTCTGGAACATGTTGAGGACGCCGAGCCGCTCGTTGGTCTCCTGGATCTGGAGGACGGCGTCGGCGTCGTGACCGATCCGCAGCGCCCCCACGAAGCTCGTGGCGCCGGCGATGACGAGGGCGAGCAGCCCGACGCCGCCGACGAGGAACACCTTGGTGCCGACCGACAGGTCGCGGAACGTGGTCATGAGCAGCCTTCCGGGCAGTGGCGCGCCGAGCGCGCGCCGGACCTCCCGACGATCGACCACCAGTCGGTCGACCGTAGGGTTCCGGTCTCTCGTTTACGGAATCACCCTTCTGCTGTCGCTCTACGCCGGTCGGGTGACCACACGACCGGGCCACCCCCACGGGTCAGGACCGGACCGTCGACCACCGATAGCAGAGGGGTGACGAGACGCCGTACCCCTGCGGAGGAGCAGGTCGCCGGGCTGCTGCGCACGGCGAAGGACAGCCTCGGCCTCTCCACGGCGTTCCTCAGCCGTCTCGACGGGCGCCTGCAGCACCTCGAGGTCGTCGAGAGCGACACCCCGGTGCTGTTTCCGGAGAAGGTCGTCCAGCTGCAGTCGACGTCGTTCTGCCAACGCATCCTCGACGGCGAGCTGCCCCCGGTCATGCCGGACGTCACCAAGGTGCCGGGCGCGATGCGGACCCCCGCCGCGTGGGTGCCCCGCGTCCGCAGCTTCGTGTCGGTGCCCGTCACCCTCAGCGACGGCACCGTGTACGGCACGTTCTGCGCGGCGGGGCTCACGAGCGACCCCGACCTCACGCCCCGGGACAAGGCCCTGATGGACGTGCTCGCGCAGGCGGCGTCGGTCATCGTCGAGCCGGAGGTCCGGGCGGCCGAGAAGCGCGACGCCGTTCTCGAGCGCCTGCGGCCCGTGGAGAAGGCGGGCGGACCCCGCGTCCTGCTCCAGCCCATCGTCGACCTCGTGACCGGCAACCGGGTCGGCGCCGAGGCGCTCAGCCGCTTCCCGGCCGACTGGCGGCTCCCGCCGGACGTCGTCTTCGCGCAGGCGCACGAGGTCGGCAAGGGGGACCGGCTCGAGCTCCTCGCGCTACGACGCGCCGCCGCCCACCTCGACGACGTCTCCGGCTACGTCTCGATGAACGTCTCCCCCGCGACCCTGCTGACCCCGCGCCTGCTGCGCCTGCTCGACGGGATGCCGCTGCACCGCGTGCTCCTCGAGCTGTCCGAGCACGACCCGGTCGAGGACTACGACGCGCTGCGCGCCGCTCTGGCGCCGCTGCGCCGGCGCGGCATGCGCCTGGCGATCGACGACGTCGGGGCCGGGTTCTCCTCCCTGCGGCACATCGTCGTCACGGAGCCCGACGTCATCAAGCTCGACCGGAGCATCGTGGACGGGGTCGCGGGCGACGGGGTGCTCCGCAGCCTCGTGCGCTCCCTCGTCGACTTCGCCGCGGGCCTCGGTGCCGTCGTGGTGGCCGAGGGCGTGGAGCGGCGCGTCGACGCCGACGTGCTGCAGGAGCTGCGCGTGGGCTACGGGCAGGGCTGGTACTGGGGCCGCGCGGTCCCTTCGGCCGAGCTCGTCGACCGGCCGCTGGCCGGCGACCAGCCGACCGCACGGGTGCCGGCGCAGTCCGCTCCCGTCGACGCGCGACCCCTCGCGAGCGCCTGAGCACCGGGTCCCGCGGGTCCGTCACGTCCAGCCGAAGAACACCCGCTCCACGACACTGCGCGCGTGGCGGGCGATCCGCAGCCAGTCGTCCTCCAGGTGCGACGCGCGACCCGCGTCGTACCCCATGAGGCGCGCGGTGCCGTCGAGGTCCCGCCGGTCCGTCGGCAGCACGTCCGTCGGGCGCCCGCGCCACAGCGTGAGCGCGTCCCGCAGGCGCGAGCCCATCCGCCACGCCGACTCGAGGGTCTCCGCGTCGCTGTCGCCGACGAGGCCCGCGTCCCGGGCGGCGTGCAGCGCCTCGAGGGTCGAGGCCGTCCGCAGGTCCTCGACGTCGTGGGCGTGGCGCAGCTGGAGCAGCTGCACGGTCCACTCCACGTCGGTGAGGCCGCCGCGTCCGAGCTTGACGTGCCGGCGGGCGTCGACGCCGCGGGGCAGCCGCTCGGACTCCACCCGTGCCTTGATGCGGCGGATCTCCTGCACCGCCTCCGCCGACGGCCCGCCCGCCGGCCAGCGGAGCGGGTCGATGACCTCCCGGAACCGGTCGGCCAGACCCGCGTCACCGACGAGCGGGACCGCGCGCAGCAGGGCCTGGTGCTCCGAGGGCACCGACCAGCGCCCGTAGTAGGACCGCATCGCGTCGAGGGTGCGGACGAGCTCGCCCTGCCGGCCCTCCGGTCGCAGCCCGGCGTCGAGCTCGATCGCGGGCTCGCCCGACGGCGCGCGGAGCAGCTGCCGCGCCCGCGTCACGACGTCCTTCGCGGCCTCGCTCGCTGCCTCGACGCCCACGCCGTCCCGCGGCTCGTGCACCACGACGACGTCGACGTCGCTCGCGTAGCTCGCCTCCTGCCCCGCGAGGCGACCGAGACCGACGACGAGCAGCCGCGTGGGCAGCCGGTCGAGGACGTCCTCGAGCTCGTCGGGGACGGCGCCGTCGCGGGCGGCCCGGTCCCGGGCCGCGACCAGGACGGCGGCCTCGACGGCGGTGGCGGCGCTCGCGGCCAGCGCGCGGCCGACGCCGTCGCCGTCGAGCAGGCCGACGATGTCCGCCACGCCCGTCCGCACGAGCTCGCGCCGGTGGACGGCGCGCACCGCCGTCACGGCCTCCTCGGCACCGGCCGTCCGTCCGGCCACGGCCAGCACCTCCGCGCGCAGGGACTCCGGCGCCGGCGGACGCAGCCGCTCGTCGGTGTCGAGCAGGGCCGTCGTGCCCGGGGAGCGCTCCATGAGCTGCGCGACGAGCCGGCCCGAGGCGAGGACCTGCGCGAAGCGCTGCGCCGCGCCGGCGGAGTCCCGGAGCATCTTGAGGTACCAGTGGGTCGTCCCCAGCTCGTCGCTGATCCGCCGGAAGGCGAGGAGACCGGCGTCGGGGTCGGCGCCGTCGGCGAACATGCCGAGCATCGCCGGCAGCAACGTGCGCTGGATCGCGGCCCGCCGCGACACCCCGCCGGTGAGTGCCTCCATGTGCCGCAGTGCCCCCGCCGGGTCCCGGTAACCCAGGGCCTGCAGCCGCGAGGAGGCCGCCGCGCTCGTCAGCCGCACCTCGTCCGTCGACAGCGACGCGAGCGCCGTGAGCAGGGGACGGTAGAAGAGCTTCTCGTGCAGCCGCGTGACCGCGCGGTTGACCTCGGCCCAGCGTTCGCGCAGGTCGTCGGCATCGGCGCCGGGGCGCAGCACGAGGCGGGCGAGACGCCGCCAGCCCTCCGGCCGGTCCGGCAGCACGTGGGTGCGGGCGAGGCGCTGCAGCTGCAGGCGGTGCTCGAGGACGCGGAGGAAGCGGTAGGCCCGGTCGAGCTCCGCCCCGTCGTCGCGTCCGACGTAGCCGTGCGCGGTCAGCGCCTCCAGCGCGACGAGCGTGCTCGGCGCCCTCACGCGGGAGTCGGTGCGGCCGTGGACGAGCTGGAGCAGCTGGACGGAGAACTCGACGTCGCGCAGCCCGCCGCGGCCGAGCTTGAGCTGGCGGTCGGCCTCCTTCGCCGGGATGTGCTCGACGACCCGGCGCCGCATGGCCCGCGACGCCTCGACGAAGCCCTCGCGCTCGGTCACCTGCCACACGAGCGGCCAGATCTGCTCGCGCCAGCGCTCCCCCAGCTCGGCGTCGCCGGCGGCGACGCGTGCCTTGAGCATCGCCTGGAACTCCCACGGCTCGGCCCAGCGGGAGTAGTACGCCACGTGGCTGGCGACGGAGCGCGTCAGCGGCCCCGCCTTGCCCTCCGGGCGCAGGGCCGCGTCGACCTGCCACAGGGAGCCCGCGGAGGTGACACCGCCGCAGATCTGGCCGATGGCGGCCGCCAGCCGCGAGCCGACCGCCTGGGCCCGGGAGTCGTCGAGGTCGCCGTCGGGGTGCGGCTCGCAGACGTAGAGGACGTCCACGTCGCTGATGTAGTTGAGCTCGCGGGCGCCGGTCTTGCCGAGCGCGACGACGGCGAGGCGCACCTGGTCTGCGCGGGCGACCTCGCGGCCGGCGAGGTCGTGGGCGGCGGCCAGCGCCGCGTCGGCGAGGTCGGCGAGGCACTCCCCCACGCGCGGCAGCACCGCCGTGGCGTCCTGCGCGCACAGGTCGGCGGCGGCGACGGCGAGGAGCTGGTCGCGGTAGGCGACCTTGAGGGCGTCGCGGGCGTCGTCGCCGGTCCGCCCGTCGACGGCCGCCAGCAGCCGGTCCCTGCGCTCCTCGGCGCCCACAGCCAGCGCGTCGTCGGCGACGAGGCGCCAGCTCGCGGGGTGGCGCACCACGTGGTCGGCGAGGGCCCGGCTCGCCCCGAGCACCCGGACCAGGCGCCGCAGGGGGCCCGCGGACCCGGCGGCGGCCGAGGCCGGCAGGTCGCCGGCGTCGTGCCGGGGTGCCTCCCGGTCGTCGACGGCGACGTCGCGCAGGCGCCCCACGAGCTCGCCGTCGGCGACCTCCGCGAGCCGGACGAGACCGAGGAGCGCGAGGTCGGGGTCGGCGGTGTCGGCGAGGAGCTCCGCGAGCCCGAGGGCGCCCTCGTCGGAGCGTGCGAGCTCCGACAGCCGTGCGAGGGCCCGGTCGACGTCGGTGAACCCGTGCCGCGCGACCTGGGCGCGCAGCGACGCCGCGCGGTCACCGCCGCTCGTGCTCACCCGCCCGCCTCAGAGCATGGGCAGGTAGCGGCGCCGCTCGAACGGGGTGATCTCCCGCCGGTAGTCGTCCCACTCCTGCCGCTTGTTGCGGAGGAAGAAGTCGAAGACCCCCTCGCCGAGGGTGTCGGCGACGAGCTCCGAGGCCTCCATGACCGAGACGGCCTCGGCGAGGCTGCCCGGCAGCGGGTCGATGCCGAGGGAGCGCCGCTCCGCGTCCGTCAGGCCCCACACGTCGTCCTCGGCGCCCGGTGGCAGCTCGAGGTCGTTCTCGACGCCGTCGAGGCCCGCCGCGAGCATGACGGCGAAGGCGAGGTAGGGGTTGGCCGCCGGGTCGAGTGCGCGGTACTCCACGCGCGTCGACTGCCCCTTGCTCGGCTTGTACATCGGCACGCGGACGAGGGCGGAGCGGTTGTTGTGGCCCCAGCACACGTAGGAGGGCGCCTCGCTGCCGCCCCACAGCCGCTTGTAGGAGTTCACCCACTGGTTGGTGACGGCAGTGATCTCCCGGGCGTGCGCGAGGAGACCCGCGATGAAGGAACGGCCGACCTGGGACAGCTGGTACTCCGCGCCGTCGGAGTGGAAGGCGTTCGCCTCGCCGGAGAACAGCGACAGGTGCGTGTGCATGCCGGACCCGGGCATGCCGGCGAGCGGGCGCGGCATGAAGGAGGCCTGCATGCCCTGGCTGAAGGCGACCTCCTTCACCACGGTGCGGAAGGTCATGATGTTGTCGGCGGTGCTGAGGGCGTCGGCGTAGCGCAGGTCGATCTCGTTCTGGCCGGGCCCGTTCTCGTGGTGGGAGAACTCCACCGAGATGCCGAGCGCCTCGAGCATCGTGATCGCCTCGCGGCGGAAGTCGTGCGCCACGCCCGCCGGGACGTGGTCGAAGTACCCGGCCTGGTCGACCGGCACCGGCACGCCCTGGGCGTCGAGGTCCTTCTCGAAGAGGTAGAACTCGATCTCCGGGTGCGTGTAGAACGCGAAACCCGCCTCGGCGGCGCGCGCGAGCGTCCGCTTGAGGACGTGGCGCGGGTCCTGCGGAGCGGGCTCGCCGTCCGGGGTGAGGACGTCGCAGAACATGCGCGCGGTCCCCTGGCGGCCGTCCGGGCCGCCGCGCCACGGCAGGACGGCGAACGTCGAGGGATCCGGGCGCACGAGCATGTCGGACTCGATGACGCGCGCGAGGCCCTCGATCGTCGAGCCGTCGAAGCCGATGCCCTCGGTGAAGGCGGCCTCGAGCTCGGCGGGCGCGACGGCGACGGACTTCAGCGAGCCCAGGACGTCGGTGAACCACAACCGGACGAAGCGGACGTCGCGCTCCTCGACGGTGCGGAGGACGAACTCCTGCTGGCGGTCCATGGCCCGACCGTAGTGCGTCGCCCGGCTCCGCACCCCAGCGCCCGGTCCGCGTCGCCCGCGCCGTCGGGCCGTTCCGTCGAGCGGGTCCCGGGATCCGCCCGCCGGTCCTTCTGCCGCCCGACCCTCCCCGACACACTGGGGCTCGTGGGTACCGTGCCGACCATCGACACGATCCGGCGGCTCGAGGCGGTCCAGGTCGCCGTCGTCCGCACGCTGGTCGACGGGCTGGTCGCGACGGGGTGCACGGAGCCCGTCCCGACCGCCGTGCCTCTCGGGAGCGGCTGCCTGGTGGTCACTGGCCCACGGCGGTACGTGAACCGCGCGGTCGGGGTGACGCTCGAGGAGCTGGGTCCCGTCGACGTCGAGGCCATCGTGCGGCACTACGCGGACGCGGGCCTGACGCCTGCGGTGGAGGTGTCGTCGTGGGCCCCGGCGACCACGGTCGCCGCGCTGGGGGCGGCGGGCTTCGTCCCGGCCTGGTGTCGCTCCGTGCTCGCCGTCGACGTGCGGGACGTCGTCGCGGACCCGCCGTCGCCCGGGCCGGGTGGGCGCTCGGTGGAGGTCGTCGCGGTGGGAGACGACACCGCGCTGGCCGCGTGCGCCGCGGACGTCATGGTCGACGAGACGCTGCGGGCGGGCGGCGACCGCACCACGAGCGACGAGTTCATGGCCGCGGACTTCTCCTCCCCCGGGGCCACACAGCTGCTCGCGACGCTCGACGGGGAGCCGGTCGGCTGCGGCTCGCTGTGGGTCGTCGAGGACGCCGGCACACGCACGGGGTGGTTGGGAGCGGCGGCGACGGTCCCGTCGGCTCGCGGGCGGGGCGTGCAGACGGCGCTGGTCCGGCACCGGCTCCGCCTCGCCGCCGCAGCCGGCTGCGACCTCGCCGCCGCCACCGCCTCGGTCGGCTCGACCTCGTCGCGGGTGCTGAGCCGCTGCGGCTTCGGCCTGGTCCAGGACCAGTGGGTGGTGCAGCGGGCCTGACGACGACAGGACCGCGCGGGCCTACGCTCGCGCGGTGGACGTGGACGCCGTGGCCGGCCTCGGTGTCCGCCGCTGGGGGTCCTCGTCGGGCCGCGACCCGGTGGTGCTGGCCCTGCATGGCCTGACCAGCACGTCAGCGGTGTGGGCGGACCTGGCCCGTCGTCTCGCCTCGGGCGTGGTCGCTCCCGACCTGCCCGGTCGCGGTGCGTCGGTCGACGTGCGGGCGGCACCGGGACTGCCAGGGCTCGCGGCGGCCGTCCTGCGTGTGGCGGACGACCTCGGGCTCGAGCGGGTCGTGGTGGTCGGTCACTCCATGGGCGCGTTCCTGGCGCCGCTCGTCGTGGCCGGGCTCGGGGACCGGGCAGTGGGCACTGTTCTGCTGGACGGGGGCGCCGCGCCGGAGCGCTCGCCGTTGCACCGGCCCCTCGTCGTGAGGACCCTCGTGGGTCTCCAGATGAGGCGCCTCGTCCGCGACTGGGAGGACGTCGAGGCCTACACCGCGGCGGCGGAGGGCCGGGCGGCCGCCGGCAGAGCGGACCTGCGCGACGGCCTCCACGCGTGGTCGGAGGCCGTCCTCCGTCCCCACGAGGGGGCGCTGCGCCCCGCGCTGGACCCCCGCCGCGTCGTGGCCGACGCCGTCGACAGCCTCTGCAGACCCCCGCACCTGCCGCTGCTGCAGCGCACCGCGGCCCCGGTCCACCTGGTCGCGGCCGTGCACGGCGCCGACGAGGCCCGCGGGCCGTTCCTGTCCGACCGGGCGGTGGCTGCGGCCGCACGGCTCCTCCCGCGCCTCACGTGGGAACGTGCGCAGGCCACCCACGCCACGATGCTGTTCGACCCAGCCATCGCGACGAGCGTCGCCCGCGTGGCCGACGGCGGCCGCGACCTCCCTCGCTGAGGGCCGCGAGCGGCGGACGGCTCCCGCGCCGCCCATACCGCCGTCAGGCGGTGGGCGTGGCGGTGGTGTCCACCCACCGGCGTGGCGGGCGACCCGCGATCTGCCCCGTGAACTCGTCGAACAGCCACATGCGGTAGGCGAGGACGTCCGGGGGTGTCTCGAGGGTGAGCAGGTACCTGCCCTGGCGGCAGTAGGCGTCGACCTCCGCCTGCAGCGCGCGGAGACGTTCGACCGCCTCCGCCAGCGCGGTCGGCGCCTCGTAGACGATGTCGACGGACGTCTCCCCTCTCGCACGCGCCTCCGCCATGCGCTCCTCCCGCAGCGCCCGGAAGGGCGTGACGTCGGTGGTGACGCTCCTCACCACCTCGAGGAACCGCGCCGGCAGTCCGCTGTCGTCGGCCCCCGCCCGGCTCACGCCCAACGAGATGAGTGCCATCTCACGGGCCAGGCCGTCGTGGTGCTCCTGAGCGCGCTCGGCGAGGTCCAGGGGCAGCCCCAGGATGCGCACGGTCACCGTGTCCATCTGCCCCCGTCCGTCCGCCGCGACCGGCACCAGCGTAGGGGCGCCGTCATCGCCACGGCCACGTCCCAGGGCGGCCACCGGTGGCTGGGAGTCTGTCGTGATGGTGGAGCGCATGCGCTGCGAGCTGTTCCCCGGCGACCTCGACGTCGCCGTCACGTTCTACGTCGACGTCCTCGGCTTCACGGTCGAACGCGACGAGCGGTCGTCGGCCTCGCCCTACGTCGCGCTGGAACGCGGCACCGTCCACGTGGGGCTTGCTCGGCGTGAGGAGGCGGTCGACGTCGATCACCGACGTCCACCGGTCGGGGTCGAGCTCGTCCTCGAGGTCGGCGACGAGGTCAGCGACCTGGTCGCAGCCCGCGACCGGGCGGTCGGCGCCGGCTGGCCCCTCGACGAGGACCTGACCGCACGACCGTGGGGGCTGGTCGACTTCCGCCTGCTCGACCCGGCCGGCTACTACTGGCGAATCACGACCGGATGACGACCCGGAGAGCCCTGCGCGAGGCATGGGCATCGTCTGCTGGACCGGGAGTGCCCAGACCACGCGACGCGCAGCGCCAGCCGCGAGGGAGGGACACCACGGTCCCATCATCGACCCTGGCCGGTTCCTCCCCGAGCTGCTCGACCGGGTTCGCTCGCCTGTCCCTGCCAGCACGTCGACTGACCGTCGCCCGATGGTCAGTTGCCGATCGGCGGCCGGAACCGTGTGGCCACGCTGCCTCGTGGACGTCTGGCCCAGGTCCCGACCGCTGACCCTCCGCCTCGTGAGCCGGGTGCGCCTGGGCGGTACGTCGATGCGGCGATGAGTTCTGCGCCCCAGCTCGGTCGACCCGGCATGCACACGATCACCGTCGTCGAGAACGTCTCGCTGGACGGCGTCGCCCAGGCGCCCGCGTCCCCAGAGGAAGACCGCCGGGGAGGCTTCGAGCACGGCGGGTGGGCGTTCCAGCACCTCGCCTCCGACCCCGAAGCCATGGAACGGGCCATGTCCGGTGAGCCGGCCGCCGCCATGCTGCTCGGCCACCGCACCTACGACCAGCTCGTCGGGCACTGGCTCAGCACCCCGGACGACAACCCCTTCACCGAGCTGCTGCGGACCACGCCGAAGCACGTCGCCACCCGGGACGCGACCGTCGACCTGCCCCACCCGAACAGCCACCGCCTCGTGGGTGAGGCCACCCAGACCGTCGCCGCACTCAAGGAGCACGGTGAGGGGGAGCTCGTCGTCCTGGGCAGTCTGGCGCTGGTCCGGGACCTGACCGCGGCCGGGCTCGTCGACCGGTTCGTGCTCACCACCATCCCGGTCGTACTCGGCTCCGGCGCCAGGCTCTTCGAGGGCAGCCACGTGACGCTGGAGGTCGAGCAGACCTGGGCCTCGGAACGAGGCGCCGTGGTCGCCACCTACCGGGTGGCACGCTGACCGACCGGGCTCCGCCGCACGACGGCGCACCCACCGAGGGATCGTCCAAGGGGAGCTTGTGGCCGATGACGGGCGAGGTCGCTTCCGCGCGAGCGATCGCCGTGGGCGACGCCACGGCGTCACGTCCGACTGTGCCGCGTCGGTGACGCCGAGTTCGCGGCGTCTTGCGGTCGTGTCGAGGTCCGTGGCCGCCCTGGCCGGGCTCAGCGGAGGAGGCCCAGCACCAGGGCGTCGACCGTTCTGCTCAGGAGATCTCCATCGGCAGCCGGCGGGCGCGAGTCGGCGAAGGCGGTGGCGAGGTGCGGGTGTGTGCGTGCCGCGGCCGCAAGAGCCTCCACGGTTCCCGCAGGTGGGCTGGTCGTCGCGCGTGCGAAGAGGGATGCGGCGCCGGTCAGCATCCCGAGCAGCTCGAGCTTCGCCGTGCTGGTCGCAGGTTCATCGGCGAGGATCTGGAGCCCTGCCTCGAGGACGGCGACCGCGGCGGGTCCCGGCCGGACTGTGGGCAGGGTCTCGACCAGCCACGGGTGCGCCCGCATGACGTCCACCTGGGCGCGGACGAGATCGGTCAGATCCTCCGTGATGTCGCCCGTCGGCATCGAGAGGGACAGGTCCTCCAGCGCGAGGTCGACCATGGCCTCGACGAGGTCGTCCTTGGAACCGACGTAGCGGTAGAGCGCGGTCGGGGTCAGCCCGACCTGCTCGGCGACGGAGCGGATGCTCACCGCGGCGAGGCCGGAACGGTCGGCGAGCTGCACCGCGGCCCGGCCCACCTCGCTCTTGGAGCGGCTTGGCGCGGGTCCCCGCCGACCCTGCCGCGCAGTCGGCTTGCTCACGCTCACGCCGTCACCATAAACTGTGCACAGCGTTCACAGTAAGGAGAGCGGCGTGCGGGACCAGTGGGTGTCCGACGGGCGCGGCGGCAGCTTCCGGGTCCGCTCGGTCGGGCAGGGCCCTCCCGTGGTCGTGCTCCACGGCGGTGGCATTGACTCCCGTGAGTACGAGCGGTTCGCCCGCGCCCTCGGGGAGCACTGCTCGGTGCACCTGTACGACCGAAGAGGCCGGCCCGGCGCTCCACCTCTCGGACCGGGCCACACCGTGGAGGTCGACGTCGACGACCTCGCACGCGTGCTGGACCACGTCGGTGCCACGCGCGTGATCGGGCACTCCGGCGGAGCGTTCGTGGCGGCGCGCGCCGCGCTCCGCCTGCCTGTGGAGCGCCTGGCTGTCTACGACCCGGGCATCTCGATCGACGGATCGGTCGCGACGGCGTGGTTCGAGCCGTACCGGCAGGCGATGCGCTCCGGCGACACGCTGCGGGCGATGGCGCTGGTGGGCGCGGGGGCGGACCCCGACGGAGCTGCCGCGCGACTGCCGCTCCCGCTGCAGATTGCGGTCCTCCGCCTGTTCGTGCGGACGCCGGTCGGCCGACGCATGCGGGAACAGCTGCCGACGGTGGAGACCGAGGTCGGGCAGATCATCGCGAACGACGCCCCCGCCGAGGCCTACGCCGGCATCACCGCCACCACGCTGCTGGCCCACGGCGCCAGGAGCGCCTCCTACTTCGGCGACGTCTGCGAGGCGCTCGCCGCAGCACTGCCGGATGGGTCCGCTCTGCGCATCCCACGTGCGTCCCACAACGCCATGAACATCGCCCGGCCCGCCTTCGTCGAACCCTTCGCCCAGTTCCTCACCGCACGCACCACACACACCAGCTGAAGCCCCCGTTCGACGCCTGCTCGCGCGAGCTGACCGACGAGCCATCCGAGTATCTGGAGCTCGGCGACGAGGTCGAGGTCGTGTACGACCCCGACAGTCCGTGGGATGCAACCGCTGTTGGGGACGAGTCCCGCACTGCCTGGATCGTCGCTCTGGTCGCGGTCGTCCTCGCGATCGGCGCGCTGTGGGAGTGGGCGCGGTGGGCTAACCGCCGCTGGCCGGACCCGAGCCTGCGGAGAGCGGGACGGCGACCCCGCTCACGCGATGTGAGTGGCCGAGGCGGCGGCGAAGAAGGAACGGCCGCTCCGGCGCAGGCGCAAGAAGCGCATGCGGCGCGGCCGTTGAGCGGCCGGGAGTAGCCCGGTCCTGCGCGCGACTCTCGAAGAGACTGCCCAAAGCCGCCGGTAGCCGATCCCTCTGCGCGGGTCCCGCGCGACGATCCTCATCCGGCTTCCGTACGGGCTTAGCGTGCCGACCATGCCCATCAAGCTCGAGAACGTCGCCATCGCCGTCCGAGACCTCGAGGCCACGATTGCCTTCTTCACCGACCTCGGGCTGACCGTCCTCGGCCGTGACGAGGTGAGTGGTGAGTGGGCCGACACCGCCGTCGGCCTCGACGGCAACCACGCCAAGATCGCTCTCCTGGAGACGCCGGACGGCGATGGCCGGCTCGAGCTCTTCGAGTACATCCACCCGGACCCGATCGAGACGGAACCCACGCTGGCGAACGAGATCGGGATGCACCGCGTCGCCTTCTCGGTGGATGACCTCGAGCACAGCCTCCGCATCGCGGCACGACACGGTTGCCGCCCCCTGCGCGGTGTCGCGACCTACGGGAAGATCTACAGGCTCACCTACGTCCGCGGACCCAGCGGCATCATCGTGATGCTGGCCCAGAAGCTCCAGCCGAGTTGATCACCCGCCGCGACCCGGCCATCCCAGTCGCGCCCGCCGGTACGGGTCCCCCGGGATGCCGCAGTCAGGCGCTAGCCACCGTCATGCTGCGCTTCCAGAACGCAGCCAGAGGCTTGCACGGCGGAGCGTGCCAGTGACGATCGGCTACCGGCCGGCAAGGCCGGCGGGTCAGACGCCGACGATCTCGAGGATGTCCTCCAACCCGTGCAGGTCAGCGACGTTCCGGGTGTAGAGCCGGGCATCGTGCGCGTGAGCTGTCGCGGCGATGAGCAGGTCCATCGTCCGCGCTCGGGGCTGCCGCCCGGCCGCCACGACCGCGGCGGCGAGGCGGCCGTAGCTGGCCGCCACCGCCTCGTCGACCGGCAGCGCGTCGAAGGTCTGCTGCAGCCGCGACAAGCGACGCAGCCGCTCGGCCCGCACGGCCGGATCGGTGGCCACCAGGACACCGAAGTGCAGCTCGGACAACGTGGCGGCACTGATTGCCAGCTCGCCTTCCAAGGGTGCGACGTCGGTGGCGATGACGACGGAGGTGTCGAGCAGGGCTCTCACCGGGCGCGGTCCCACGGGTCGAGGAGCTCGCCGTCGAGACGGTCGCGGTCGGTGTCCCACTGCGGATCGGCGGGCCCGTCGAAGACGTCGGCAACCTCGGTCCACGACTGCCAGGCCCGCGGTCTCACCGGGACCAGACGAGCACTGGGTCGTCCAGCGACTGTGATGAGGACCTGTTCCCCGCCCTCGACGCGACGCAACAGGTCAGAAGCCTGCTGGCGCAGCTCGCGCAGCCCGATCGTGGTCACCGCTCTAGTGTTGCACAAGTGCTACCGCGAGGGGCGCCCTTCGTCTGCCCCTCGCCGATCAGGGATCGTCATCCGGCGATCACGCGCCGAGCCGTGGGCTTGTCAGCTGCTCCTCCCATCGGCGTGGGTGCGAAGGTGCGTGACCGTCGTGTGGTGGAACCACGAGCGGGGCGCGGTCGTCCAAGCGGCATGAGGCGGGGTGTCGTCGGTGCCGTGGCTGCGGCGCTGGTGCTGGCTGGGTGCGGAGACCCGGCCACCCCCACGGGTGTCGGGGGCAGCGCCGGGTCGCCTTCCGCGGTGTCGGTGATGTCGGGCGGCCCGGTCGCCACGCGGTATCCGGTGACCGTGATCGATGATGGCGACGGGGCGGTCGTCTGCCTCGGTGGCGTCGCGGAGTCCTTGCCGCCGCAGTGCGGGGGGCCACGTGCCATCGGGTGGGACTGGGCCGACCACGAGGGCGCCTACGAGGAGGCCGCGGGAGTTCGGTTCGGTGTTTTCGCCGTCACCGGCACCTTCGACGGCACGGAGCTGACGGTCACCGACGCGCTTCCAGCCGACGAGTGGATCGAGGAGTCCAGCGGCGCCCGCGACGTGGAATTCGGCTCACCGTGCATGGAGCCCGCCGAAGGGTGGCCGAGCGACCTTGTGCCGATGGGCACGGAGAACGGCGTCCTCGAGGCGGCCCAGCGGCGCCCGGACTACGCCGGTGGGTGGGTGACGCAGCGAGACCCCAGGGACCCCATGGAACTGGACCAGGCGCTGGCTGACGACCCGGACACAGGAGTCGTCCCGCCGATCGTCAACGTCCGGGTCACCGGTGACCCGGCCGACGCAGAGGCCGAGCTGCGACAGCTGTGGGACGGCCCGCTGTGCGTGACCACTGCCGAGCGCACCGAGAGCGAGCTGCGAGCCATCCAGGACGAGGTGTCCACCCGCGACGGAGTCCTGGGCTCCAGCGCTGACGTCGTGACAGGTGCCGTCGACGTCACGGTCACCTACGACGACGGATCCCTGCAGTCAGAACTCGACGACCGTTACGGCGCGGGCGTCGTGAGGGTCACGTCCGCGCTCGTACCGGCCGGTTGAGGGAGTGCTCGGCGTTCGGCTAAGTATCGCGTCTCGGGGTAGTCGACGTCGCGTCCGCACCGCGGAAGAGGAGCGTGGATGGAACAGCGAAGCGCGCTGCTGAGCGCGCGTCAGTTGACACGGACGAGGAGGGACCCTCCATGGCGAGGCAGCCGTACAGCAAGCATGTCCAGAACCGACTGCGTCCGGGCATCCGGGGCGCCGCTCAGGCTGTTGATGACGATGCGCCAAGGGCGCCCCACCGACTCGGGGAACCGCCTGGCCATCTCGCCATCGAGAGGGAAGGAGACGTACGTGTGCACCTTGTCCTGCAGCGATCGGATCTGAGCATCGGAGCCGGTCCAGGGACTTGATTGCACGACGATGAGCTCCGTCACCCGGTCGGCCGCTTCGGCGACCAGGTCGACCTTCAGTGGGTCGAAGGTGAAGTCCTTCGTCTTCCGAAGCGCACAAGGGAAGAGTAGGTCGCCCGCGGTGCGCGCTGGCTGCTTCGAGCGGGTCGTGATAGACGACCGTCCAACGGGACGGCGGTGAGCGGGAGCGCGCGGGGAGCCGCGCGGGCGCCGACGTCCCGCAGCGGTGTGATCGGCGGGACGCCGGCACCATCTGGCGTCAGCCCTGTGATGCCGCCGTCGTGAGTCCGGCTCGTGCCTCGGCGCGTTGCCGGTGGAGGGCGCGGTAGACGGTGGAGCGGCCGATGCCGAAGAGGTCGGCGATCTCCGCGGTGCTGTACTCCCCGCTGTGCACCAGGGACACGAGGTGCGCTTCCTGGCGACGGTTGAGCTTCGACTGCCTGCCCCGTAGCCGTCCCTTCGCCTTCGCGATCCTCATGCCCTCCCGAGTGCGCAGACGGATGAGGTCGGACTCGAACTCGGCGACCATCGCGAGGACGTTGAAGAGCAGCCGTCCGACCGCGTCGGTGGGGTCGTAGACCGACCCGCCGAGGGACAGACTGATCTGCCGTGCGGTGAGCTCGTCGGCGATGGCCCGGGCGTCGGGCAGCGAGCGGGCCAGGCGCTCGAGTTCGGTCACGACCAGGGTGTCACCGCCCCGGCACACGGCCAGTGCCTCCCGCAGTCCCAGTCGTTCCCGGTTGGTGCCGGTCAGGCCGTGGTCGACATAGATCCGATGGTCGCAACACCAAGGACGGCCAGTGCCTGCCGCTGCGCCGTCAGGTCCTGCTGCTCGGTGGAGCAGCGGGCCTACCCGATGAGCAGCGCGTTCATGACGCACCTCCCGAGTGGGGCTCGGCCGACACCGCCAGGGCGCGGGCGGCTCGGGCATCGGGCTACGCCCGACCGTGGCAGGAGACAGTCGACCTACTACCGGGACCGCCGGTCGTCCGCTTCCCGTACGTGTCAGCTGTGGGTGACGACCGCCAGGAGCGTCGACAGCTGGTCGTCGACGATGTCGCGGACCAAGTCGGGGTCCACGCGGAAATGCTCGTGCACGACGACGTTCCGCAGCCCCGCAAACGACGACCACGGAACGTCCGCATTCTCGGCCTTGAAGTCCTCGGGAAGCCCCTTCACGGCCTCACCGATGACCGCGAGGTTCCGCAGCACTGCGTCGTACGCCATCGCGCCCAGTTCATCGGAGTCGAGGTGCTCGCGGTAGGCCAGGCAGCGGGCGATGGCGGCTGCGATGTCGTCAAGGCGAGCCGACTCGGATCGGGTCACACGGGGACCGCGTCAGCCAACGCGGTGGCCGATACCGTGTCGCGCAGCAGCGGGGGCGCCACCACGTCGACATGGACGCCTAGGAGCTTGCTCAGGTCCTCAGCGAGACCAGACACGCGCAGCAGCTCGTTACCGAGGCCGGGAGCAAGATCGACCAACAGGTCGAGGTCGCTGTCGTCGTGAGCGTCGCCGCGCGCCACGGACCCGAACACTCGCGGGTTGGACGCCCCGTACCGGTGCAGGACGTCGTCCACGTGCACGCGGTGTGCGGCCAGAACAGCCTGAAGCCGCCGTGCTGCAGCATTCGGCTCGCTCATGTTCCGAGGGTAGCCACGTGCCGCAACCGAGCACGGGAAAGCGCGACCCCCTCGGCCAAGACCCGTCGCCGCTGAACGATCCCCGGATGGTGGAGTCGCTCACGACTTCCTGGGTACGACTTCGGGGAACCGACACGTTCAGGGGCGGTAGGCGTCGCGGCGGTGTGCGATGTCCAGGACGGACACCGTGTGCTCGTGCTCGTCGATCCGGTAGACGACGCGGTAGGTCCCGCGGCGGGCGCTGTGGCGGTCCTGAAGTGGTGGCCGCAGCGGCTTGCCCACCCGGTGGGGGTTATCCAGCAGCGGGCCGATGATGAACTCGTAGGCGGCGAAGGCCGCTGCTTCGGGCAGGACTTCGGTCAGTTGTCGCCGGGCGGTCGGGGCAATGACCAAGGTGTAGCGGTCGTCCTCGGACGACGGGCTCACGAGGGGGCTGGGTCCCGACGGGCGTGCATGGAGGCGGTGAGGTCGGCCTCGGACTCCCCGAGGCCGGCGGCGAGCTCGGTCTCGGAAGCACGCAGGCGGGCGACGGCGTCCCCGTCGGAGAGTACGGCGATCGTCTCTTCCAGTGACTCGAGGTCGGCCGGGGCGATGAGCACGGCCGAGGGGGTGCCGTGAACGGTGACAAGTACTCGCTCGTGCTGGGCGCCGACACGGCTGACGACCTCGGACAGATGCGCCTTGGCCTCAGCCAGGGACATGGACGTCGACGGCGTCATAGTCACAAGTGTGACCACTGTAGGACGCCCTGTCCACCACGACCGCCTGGGACTGGTCGCGCGGAACGCGCGCCGGTGCGGGATGGTCGCGCGTGCGGTGCCAGAGACGCCCGTTGGAGACGGTGCTAACCACCCTTGATCGAAGGCCCGGGTGTTGTTGAGGGCGGAGCCCCCAGCAGGTCCCGCACGTCGAACTGGCGGAGTAGGCGTCGGCATCTCCATGCCGAGGAGAGCATGACGGCGCTCGTGGCGAACATGACGACCGTGAGGGTGACGTCGACCGGGCCCGTGAGGACGTGGGGCCGGTTGGGTACGACTCGAGTGGTCGCGATGCCGGCCATCATGAGCCCCGGCCAGAACAAGCTCGCTCCCGAGCGGGCTGAGCTGATGGCGACCTCACGATCGGGGTCGTCGGCGTCGGGGAGCTGGCCTCGACGGAGCGCAGCCCAGACGCGTCGCTGTGTCGCCCTATCGGGTCGCCGCCCGTAGTGCGGCCAAGTGCGGTTGAGGGCACGCAGCCCGAAGACGGCGAACACGACGGTGCACGCCGCCAAGGCGCTCCCGACGACCGACCACACGCCGTCCACCGCGCCATGATGCGGCACCGGACCAGGCCAGGGGCGCGAACAGCGCTCGCGCCGCGGGCGGGCGTCGGCTGTGCCGCAATGGATCCTCACCTGGGACCCGCCGCGCCGCTTCGTCTGGCTGTGGAACGACGAGCTGCTCACCCTTCGACCTCACGCCGGTCGACGGCGGGACCGACCTCGCGCTCCCCGTTCGCGTCGGCACCAAGGCCCCCGGGGCGGACAAGGTCGCCGCCGGGTACCACGTGTGCCTCGACCAGCTCGCGGCGCTCGTCGACAC